>CAYSGK010000174.1:0-4550 GCA_964430395.1 uncultured Methylophaga sp. | reverse complement strand
CGTTATATTAGAGCTATACCCATGTTACTTCAATCTCCACTGAAACATACAGATTAAATGGTCACGGGTATATAATAACGGAATCACACAGTTACAGATAATAAATAGTTACTAAATTATAAATGAGATTGCAATTATGACAAAAACGGAAGATGCTTTACATGTTTCTCTTGCTCATTTGGGAACTAATAAATTAGCATCGCTGGAGGAAATTGAATGCCTACCTAAAAATGCCATTTTCCCGACAGCGAATTACCCATATGAGAAAATGATGGGTAAGAAGAAGTATGAAAAAGAGAAAAAGCTATTACAAATTGAATTAGCAAAGTTTCAACGCTGGGTAAAAGAAACGGGGCAGAAATATCTCATCATTTTTGAAGGACGAGATGCAGCGGGTAAGGGTGGCACGATTAAACGATTTACCGAACATTTGAACCCTCGTGGTGCACAGGTTGTAGCTTTGGAGAAACCGGACCCCCGCGAAAAAGGTCAATGGTATTTCCAGCGTTATGTACAACATTTGCCTACCGCCGGCGAAATTATATTTTTTGATCGTTCTTGGTATAACCGTGCGGGTGTAGAGCGGGTAATGGGTTTTTGTACTGCACAAGAGTATCTGGAGTTTATGCGGCAGTGTCCCGACTTCGAACGTATGATAACCCGTAGCGGAATTAAACTTATTAAGCTATGGTTCTCGGTGAGCCGAAACGAACAGTTCCGACGATTCGCTGCGCGTCAGAAAGATCCTTTGAAACAGTGGAAAATTAGTGATATTGATTTGGCATCAGTTGATAAATGGGATAATTATTCTGAAGCAAAAGAAGCCATGTTTTTTTATACGGATACTAAAGATTCACCATGGATCGTAGTGAAATCAGATTGCAAAAAGCGGGCGCGCTTAAATGCAATGCGTTATGTATTGCACAATGCTGAATACCCAAATAAAGATCCAAAAATAGCCTGTAAGCCAGATAAACTAATTGTAGGAACGGCCGATAAAATATATGAAATGGGTGAAAAACATTTGCAGCATCCACCATACAAACTAGATTAGCGGATAAAACGTAATGTTAAAACAAATACAGAATTACTGCTTGCTGGCCTTGTTATTACTGATGACAGCATGTAATACAGTAAAAAAACAGGTGGAAACTGACCTCGACCCTGCCGACCCTGCTCTGCCTGAAGTTGCAGTTCAGCAAGACTCATCTTGGGAAGAAGCTTATGGTGAAACTCAAGAGCTACAGCAAAATGAGTTGCCAGTGGTTGCTGCTCAAGAACCTGTCTTTAGTGCGCCTGTCGATCTATGGCAACGTATCAGACAGGGCTACGGAATTCTTAATACACCCCTTCATACAAAGACAGTGAGGCAGCTAGACTGGTTTACCCGTCATCCTGAGTATATTGCCAGAGTTGTAGATAGAGCGCAGCCGTATTTATACCATATAGTTGAACAAGTTGAGCAGCGTAAAATGCCGTTAGAGATTGCCTTGTTGCCAGTAGTGGAAAGTGCATTCCAACCTTTGGCCTATTCATCAGGGCATGCCGCTGGTTTGTGGCAATTTATTCCCGGCACCGGCAAGCTATATGGGTTAAAACAAAACTGGTGGTATGACGGACGACGCGATGTGAATGCTTCAACATCTGCAGCATTGGATTATTTGCAGAAATTGCACAATGATTTTGGAGATTGGCAATTAGCTTTAGCTGCTTATAACTGTGGTGAAGGCACGGTTGCTAGGGCGATAAAACGCAATGAGAAAATGGGAAAGGATACCGACTTTTGGGCTTTAGATTTGCCAAGAGAGACATCGGCTTATGTACCAAAATTAATGGCAATTGCAGCATTAATCAAGCAGCCTGAACACTATCAGATCACACTAAAAGCAATTGCGAATGAGCCTTATTTCTCAGTGGTTGATATAAAAGAGCAAATCGATTTAACAGTTGCAGCTAAATTAGCTGAGGTAGATACAGAGGCATTTCGTCAACTAAATCCAGGCTTTAATCAATGGGCAACCGATCCCGATGGGCCGCATTATGTAGCGGTTCCAGTAGAAAAAGTAGATATTTTCTTGCAGGGTTTAGCTGCTTTGCCAAAAAAAGATCGTGTGCAATGGGCACGATATAAAATCAAACAAGGAGATTCCTTGGGCAAAATTGCACTGCACTATAAAGTCGCTATTTCAGCAATTAAGAAAGCCAATAAAATAAAAGGAAGTAATATTCGAGCCGGTAAATATTTATTGATCCCTGTTGCCCCAGGCCAATCAATACCGCCACTGAGACTTGCAAAGCAAGCAGAAGAAAAACACCTAAATATGCAACAGAAGGGTAAAAAAATTACCCATATTGTTCAACAAGGCGATTCATGGTGGGATATCGCCCAACTACATAAAGTAAGCGTAAAGAAACTGACAGCTTGGAATAATAAATCGCCAAAAGATTATTTACAGCCAGGTCAAGAGCTGGTGGTTTGGACATCAGAGGAACAGCCTCAAAATAGTAACACGATTCGTTCTGTAAACTATATCATTCGTAATGGTGATTCGCTTTGGACGATCTCGCAAAAATTTAAAGTAAGTATTGCCGATGTAAGGCGTTGGAATAGCTTGAGTAAAAAAACGGTACTACAGCCGGGGCAAGGCTTAAAATTATTTGTTGATGTCACCGAGCAACACGATAGTATCTGATGAGGTATATACCCGTGACCATTCAATCTACAGATTGAATGGTCACGGGTATAAGCTAATTTCCGCCCGCAAAATCATGCTGCCGCCATGCTTCATAGCTGATGATAGCAACAGAATTAGAGAGATTTAAACTACGGTTATTTTCCTGCATAGGAATACGTATTTTAAGATCATCATCAATAGTTTGATGAACATAATCTGGCAGGCCCGAAGTTTCAGAGCCAAATAACAATACATCTTTTTTTTGATATTGAAGCTGATGATAGAATTGTTTGGCTTTCGTTGTGCAGGCGATGATTCTATTGTCTTGCATTGCCTCTGCAAACTCTTCGTAGTTGCCATAGCGAGTCACATTGGTGAGGTCGTGATAATCTAATCCTGCCCTGCGAAGTGCCTTTTCTTTAAAATTAAACCCCAGTGGTTCAATTAAGTGTAATTGGCAACCATTATTGGCGGCGAGGCGAATAATATTACCGGTGTTAGGTGCTATGCGAGGTTCGAAAAGTGCGATATTAAACATCGCGACATATTAAAGCCCTTTTGATGTAACCACAATCATTTTATCAATTTGCATATCTTCCATGGTGTAGCTAATGCCACCAGTGCCAAGACCTGAATGTTTTAGTCCGGCAAATGGCATCCAATCAACACGGAAGGCGGTGTGTTCATTTATTATCACTGCTGAGGCATCTAATTTGTCTGATACGTACATTGCCGTATCAATATTTTGGCTGTAGACCGATGCTTGGAAGGCAACATCTAATGAATTTGCTGTTGCGATAGCCTCATCTAAATCAGTGAAAGGATATACGCAGACAACGGGGCCAAAGATTTCAGAATTTGATACTTTGCTATCTTCAGAAGGGTTGTAAAGTACGGTCGGTGCGTAACAATGATTAGCTAGTGTTTTACCACCCGATAAGAGTTCCGCGCCTTCACTAATGGCTTCTTGCACCCAAGAATCAATACGTTCAACCTCTCCTTGGCGAATAATGGGGCCAACTTCTGTTTTGTCAGATAAAGGATCGCCGACATTGAGCTTATTGGCAGCATCGCTTAATTGTTGTGCCACATCACGGGCGATAGACTCGTGGGCAAAAATACGTTGCACTGATACACAAACCTGTCCGGCATGATAGAAGCCGCCTTTAGCTAAACCTGGAATGGCGATCGAAAGATCAGCATCGGCAGTCATAATTACTGGAGCAACACCACCATGTTCTAAGGCACAGCGTGTGCCGGGAGCTAATTTAGATCGTAAATACCAACCCACTTTTGAGCTGCCAATAAAGCTAAAAAAAGCAACACGTGGATCAGTGACTAATTGTTCAGCTACCGTATGATCCATTGGTAAAACGGCCTGACACCACTCAGCCGGCAAACCTGCCTCATGAAATATTTGTACTAAACGATAGCAAGATAGAGGTGTATTTTCAGCGGGTTTAACAATAACTGGGCAGCCGGTTGCAATGGCTGGCCCAACTTGATGAGCAATGAGATTTAGCGGATGATTAAAGGCGCTCACCGCTACCACAACACCAATAGGCTCTTTCTTCATCATCGTTAAACGATGCTGTGATGCAGCATTAATACCCATAGGAACAGGTTTACTGCAATCACTACGTAAGGTGTCAACACAGGTACGCAAGCTATCAATACAGCGTGCCATTTCAACACGTGAATCAATTAAGGGTTTACCACCCTCACGAGCTGACTCTGTTGCTAACGCTTCAGCACGACTTTCCATAATGGCCACCGCGCGGTCGAGAATAGCAATACGCTCTGACGTAGCTAGCCAATTATTACGATCTGTAAATAGATTGCTAGCGGTAGTCAGTGCCTGCTCAATATCTTCGA
>CAYSGK010000173.1:0-4559 GCA_964430395.1 uncultured Methylophaga sp. | reverse complement strand
CTGGCTAATAGTTGCTTGGTTTCCCTGTATTGGATAATGGCCGCGAGTGCCACACCTAGTACTGAAACAATAGGGATAAGAAGTGATAATTGATAGATGCCACGATAGGCCGCGACTTTTTCTAATTCAGATAAATTGGCTACATCTCTAAATACATAAAGATTTACTAAAGCGACTAAAATACTACCGCCGATTATGGCAACACGCCCCAGTGTTTGCATGGTGATATGCATTAATTTGAGTTGAGCTTCTGGGATTGGTTTACCGTGTTCGTCAATATGCGGTACGGCATCAACCGTCATGCCATCAGCAACCACATCCTGAATTACATAACCAACGGGTGCTAGTAATGCGCTCCAAACAAACCAGTGTTCGGCTGGCATAATGGCGGCCATTGCTTCACGGTCAGTTAATAAACCAACCATAATAAGTAAGCTGGCGGCGATTAATGATGCGCCTAAAAACACCAACCAACCTTTATAACGCCAAATCAAATCAACCAAATGACCGACCGGCATCTTGAGTGCCCAAGGTATGGTTGCCCAAAAGCCTAATGCGGCAAGAAATTCGGCTGATAGGCCTAGATATTCTTTAACAAAAAAAGTACCAACAATAGCGGATAAACCGGAGATGCCTGCAGCCATATAGACCATAAGAGGTGGCATATACGATAAACGCATCTCTTTGCCAAGCGATAGAATATTATTATTGAACCACTGTCGTATAAGTGACATATAAGCTAAATATTTGATGATAAAGTAGAGGTGAAAGTGTAGGTGAGTTGGAAGTCGCTGTCTATAGTGATGGCTTGATTTTATAGCTTCTCACCCCATGTATTAATTTAAGACTACGAATATAGGAGCATAAGTGTATGCAAATAGATAAATTAACCAGCAAGTTTCAAGAAGCACTCGGCGCTGCTCAGAGCATGGCGGTGGGTAATGATCATCAATTTATTGAGCCAGCCCATTTAATGTTGGCATTATTGCAACAGCAGTCGGGCACAGTAAAACCACTATTGGCACAAAGTGGTGTCAATGTGCCAGCCTATCAAGCTGCATTAGAAGAGCAGATAGCACGCTTAGCAAAAGTGGAAGGTGGCAGTGGTGATGTTCATGTATCACAGGACTTAAATCGATTACTGAATCAAACAGATAAATTATCGCAACAACGCAAAGATCAATATATTTCGAGTGAATTATTTGTGCTGGCGGTGGTTGAGGATAAAAAACAAGCAGGTGAATTATTACGACAACATGGCGGTAATAAAGCCCTGTTGGAGACAGCAATAGAAAAAATACGTGGAGGTGAAAACGTGACTGATCCCAATGCAGAAGAGCAACGCCAAGCATTAGAAAAATATACCATCGATCTGACCGAGCGTGCGGAAAACGGTAAGTTAGATCCTGTGATTGGGCGGGATGATGAAATTCGTCGCACCATTCAAGTATTGCAACGACGTACTAAAAATAATCCAGTGTTAATCGGTGAGCCGGGTGTGGGTAAGACAGCTATAGCTGAGGGTTTAGCGCAAAGGATCATTAATGGCGAAGTGCCGGAAGGGATGAAAAATAAACGGCTATTGTCATTGGATATGGGATCGTTGATTGCTGGTGCAAAATTCCGCGGTGAGTTTGAAGAACGCTTAAAAGCAGTTTTAAAAGATTTGTCGAAACAAGAAGGGCAAATCATTTTATTTATTGATGAGTTACACACTATGGTGGGTGCAGGCAAGGCCGAAGGTGCAATGGATGCAGGAAATATGCTCAAACCCGCCTTAGCGCGTGGTGAATTACATTGTATCGGAGCGACAACATTAGATGAGTATCGTCAATATATCGAAAAAGATGCTGCTTTAGAGCGTCGTTTTCAAAAAGTACAGGTGGGCGAGCCTTCAGTTGAAGACACCATTGCCATATTGCGTGGCTTGAGTGAACGTTATGAAGTGCATCATGGTGTAGATATTACTGATCCTGCCATTGTTGCCGCGGCGACTTTATCTCATCGTTATATAACCGATCGCATGTTGCCAGATAAAGCGATCGATTTGATTGATGAAGCGGCGAGTCGTATCCGAATGGAAATTGATTCTAAACCTGAGTCATTGGATAGGATGGAGCGCCGGTTAATTCAATTAAAGATTGAACGAGTGGCACTACAAAAAGAATCAGATGAGGCATCGAAAAAACGCCTAGACATTCTTGAAAAAGAGATGAAAAAACTGGCGCGTGAATATGCTGATTTAGAAGAAGTCTGGAAGTCAGAAAAAGCAGCATTGCACGGTAGTCAGCATATTAAAGAAGAGCTTGAAAAAGCACGGATGGAATTGGAATTTGCACGACGTAATAATGATTTGGCTAAAATGTCTGAATTACAATACGGTAAAATTCCTGAATTAGAAAAACAGTTAGATCTAGCAACACAAGCTGAAATGCAAGATTTTACCTTGCTTAGAAACAAAGTGGGCGAAGAAGAAATTGCGGAAGTTGTTTCCAAGTGGACGGGGATTCCTGTTTCCAAAATGTTGGAAGGTGAACGCGATAAATTGCTAAAAATGGACACGGCATTACATGAGCGTGTTGTCGGCCAAGATGAGGCAGTGAAAGCGGTAGCTGATGCCATTCGACGTTCACGTGCAGGGCTGTCTGATCCCAATCGTCCAAATGGTTCGTTCCTGTTTTTGGGGCCAACCGGTGTGGGTAAAACAGAATTATGTAAATCATTAGCTACTTTTTTATTTGATACCGAAGAAGCAATGGTTCGAATTGATATGTCTGAGTTTATGGAAAAACACTCGGTGGCACGGTTAGTCGGCGCCCCTCCAGGTTATGTCGGTTATGAAGAGGGCGGCTATTTAACAGAAGCCGTTCGTCGTAAACCGTATTCAGTGATATTGCTTGATGAAGTAGAAAAAGCACATCCTGATGTGTTTAATATTTTATTACAAGTATTGGATGACGGTCGTTTAACTGATGGGCAAGGTCGTACGGTTGATTTCCGTAATACTGTCATTGTGATGACATCGAATCTAGGATCGAATGTGATTCAGGAAATGGCGGGTGAAGAAAATTATGAGGAAATGAAGGCAGCAGTGATGGATATTGTCGGCCAACATTTTAGACCTGAATTTATTAACCGTGTTGATGATGTGGTCGTATTTCATCCACTACAGCGTAAACAAATTCATGCGATTGCTAAAATTCAATTGCAACACTTACATCAGCGTTTAGCAGAACGTGATATGAGTTTGGATGTAAGTGATGAGGCCTTGGATTTGATTGCAGAAGCTGGATTTGATCCTGTTTATGGGGCAAGACCATTAAAACGTGTTATTCAACAACAGTTGGAAAATGCGTTAGCACAAGATCTATTGTCAGGTCGTTTTAAACCTGGCGATACAATAAATGTTACCGTAGATGGCGATCATTTAGTCTTTAGTTAATCGAAAACTGGGAGGCTGTATCAAGCCTCCCGACATATTTTAACGTCGAATCACTGCTTCTTCAGTATTAGAACTCGGCGTAACTGGGTTTTCACGTAAAGCACGGATCCGTTCTTCTAATGGCGGATGAGTCATGGTTAACTTTTTTAATCCCATCACACCAAGTAATCCGCCATTAATCCCAAAAGCTTGCATTTGTGCTGGTAACTGGGCAGGACGTTGGAGTTCTTGCAGCTTTTCTAATGCCGCCACCATTTTGTTTGTTCCTGCGAGTGAAGCGCCACCTGCATCGGCACGATACTCACGCCAGCGGCTGAACCAGCGTACAATAAGTGTAGCCAAAAAGCCTAAAACGGTCTGAGAT
Organism: uncultured Methylophaga sp.; assembly: GCA_964430395.1. Classification (GTDB taxonomy): domain Bacteria; phylum Pseudomonadota; class Gammaproteobacteria; order Nitrosococcales; family Methylophagaceae. Next base: position 753 of record CAYSGK010000173.1, on the reverse strand, counting down.
ATCATGTAGGTAACACTGTAAGCTATTCCTCGACCAAAGCCATAACCACTATTGTTATAACTGCCATTTTGTCGACGATCAACTAATGATGAAATGATTTGAGATAGTACGATAACAAAGGTATTCACTACACCTTGTATCAATGATAATGTCACCATATCACCATTAGCTACATGACTAATTTCATGGCCTAATACGGCTTCAGCTTCATCTTTAGTCATGGCTTCAAGTAAACCGGTACTAACTGCGACTAGAGAGCTATTTTTATTTGCACCTGTTGCAAATGCATTAGGTGCAGGTGAATCAAAGATAGCGACTTCCGGCATGCCAATGCCCGCTCTTTCAGCTTGAGAAGTCACGATATCGACTAGCCAACGTTCTGTATCAGTACTTGGTTCGGTAATGACACGAGCACCAGCAGATCGTTTTGCCATTGTTTTTGACATCAATAATGAAATAAAAGACCCAGCAAAGCCCATGACTCCAGCGATAATTAGCATGGGAGTCCAGTTCATCCCCGGTTGGTTAAGCCCAAAAATGGTGATCAATAAATTTAAAACAAATAAAACGGCTAGGTTTGTTGCTATAAATAATGCTGTCCTGGTGAACATTAAAGTAAGCTCCTAATTTCCAAGAAATATATATTTTTCTTCGCATAATGATTCATTTAATGCAAATTGTACAGAGGAAGATGTTTATTATTGAATTTTATTAATAAAATAATCTAGCCAACGGTAAGGAAGAATTCGTTTT
>CAYSGK010000172.1:0-4560 GCA_964430395.1 uncultured Methylophaga sp. | reverse complement strand
AAACCTGTCATTGTACGAATGTCAGACTTTAAAACAAATGAATATGCTTCCTTGTTAGGAGGGAAATATTTCGAACCAGTAGAAAATAATCCAATGATTGGTTTTCGAGGCGCTATCCGTTACACACATGAAGCGTACTGTGAAGGGTTTGCATTAGAGTGTGCTGCCATGAAATATGTTCGTGAGGTTATGGGCTTAACTAATGTTAAATTGATGATACCTTTTTGCCGAACCATCACAGAAGGTGAAAATGTACTCTCTGCCATGGCAGAACATGGGCTTAAACGTGGTGACAACGGCTTGGAAATCTATGTTATGTGCGAGATCCCCAATAATGTGATTCAAATTGATGCGTTTGCCCAACTATTTGATGGATTTTCTATTGGTTCAAATGATCTGACTCAACTGACTTTAGGTGTTGATCGGGATTCAGAAGTTGTTTCATCTTCATTTGATGAGCGTGATGAAGGTGTCAAGATGATGATACGCATGGCTGTAGAAGGGGCTAAGCGTAATCAAAAACATTCTGGATTATGCGGGCAAGCACCTTCAGATTATCCTGAAATGGCTGAATACTTAGTTGAAATTGGCATAGATTCTATAAGTCTAAATCCAGATACTGTCTTGAAAACAACACGTAATATTCTTAAAATTGAAAAAAACTAACTAATTTATTGAATAATAACTTCACAATCAAAACCTGATGTAGCGGATAATGATGGGTCTGTTACCAAAACCAATTTCACTTTTGTTGTAATTTCAGTAAATTGAGTTTTTCGTTCGCAATTTTCTAGCATACCACTTGATTGGCAATAGAGGCCATAAATAAATCTTGTGGCGATCAGATATTTCCAGGGTCACCAAAATCTTTTGGCGGTGCAACAGTTAAAGGTGGTAGACTGTTTGCGTATACAATTAAGGGCTCAACAGAAGAACCTTACAACTTTCATAGTATGTTAATAACATCATCTATTATTAACTTAGATTGGTACACCATCAATTAATTTCAATGGCCGGTTTTATAGCTCGTTACGGATACTATTTTTATGAAAGAAAACTTACCATTATATAAAACCTATCGCTATAAACTTTCACAAACAAGGTTGTTTCGTGGCTTATCAGCAGAATTATTGGACGACATGTTAACTCATTTTCGTTTTGAGTCATGGAAAAAGGGAACACAACATAACAGCAAGATTGCTACACAACGGTTTTATGTCATTTTAGAAGGTCGGATGGAGTTAGTTCAAATGCATCCACGGACTGGAAAACAAATGACAATACTGCTTCTCGAGGAGGGTGATGTTTATGACATCTTAACGTTACTTGATGGGCAGGAGCATAAAATCATTCCCATTGCATTAGACGATCTTAAACTTTTATCCGCACCAATCAATGAAGTAAGAACCTGGATACAACAGCATTCAGAATTTAATAAAAATTACCTACCGTATATAGGTCATTGTCTTAGACATCGTGAAGCACTAGTCATTGATTTGGCTTTGTATGACATCCAAACACGACTGGCTCGTCTAATTCTACGATGTATTTCTACAGAAATATTTCCGGATAAAGCCCCCAATTCGGGTATAGATGTTATTTTACTTCACGATCTGTCAAATGAAGTGTTGGCAGAAATGGTTGGCTCAGTAAGACAAGTTGTAAATCGCTATCTACAGTCGATGAAAAAAGAGGGCATATTGCACTACGAAGATCATCATCTTATAGTCGATGATTTAGAAAAGCTTCAAGACCATACTGAAGGTTTAGAGCAAAAGTTGATCGGTAGCTTTTAAATGATTTTATACCCATAATTATTCAATTTGCAGATTTTTATTCACCCATTACTCCCGCATGTTTACCTAGTCAAGCTGAGCACAAACTTAGCGGGAGGGTTGCTTAGACCCTGATTCCAGCTAAAAGCTACCGAAACGAAGCAACCGCAGGGTAAATGACGAAGCAGTAGCTACAAACAGAAATTTAAGCCACAAAAGATGCTAAAAGTCACTATTCCAAAAGCTTAACAATTAGGACATCACATTTTGCATTATGTGCGACACTATGCGCAATTGAACCTAAGATACGTGCAAAGCCATGCCGACCATGTGAACCCAGTACAATTAAGTCAGTATTTTGTGAGGCAGCATACGATAATATCGTCGATTTAGGGCTTCCCCACAATACCTCTTGGCGGACATTAGGGTAATCAATTTTACTAGTTAAATTTTTCAGTTTTAAAACTGTATTATCGTAGAGTTGTTGCTCTATTTCTGCATCATCATACGATGGTATGATTGAATCATATTCTGAGCGGATATAAGTATAATGTTCAATTACAGAAATAATAGATAAATTAGAATTGTAGTGCTGAGCTAACTCTACTGCACGATTTAGAACTAAGTTTGAATGCGACGAAAAGTCCACAGCAACAGCAATATTTGCAAATGTCCGTTTTTCCGTTTGTGCTTGTTGATTTTTATGCTGATTGCCTGCTCTAAGCCAATCCCATGCATCATTAAAATCATCCCTCGAAAAGGTTCTAATTTTTGCTTCAAAAAAAGCACTACTAAAAGCACCAGATATTTTCGCTAACCATTTTTGCAAATCATTCTCAGTTACAAGCGCTATTCGTACAAAGTCTTCGTCATGCTGTCTACCAAATTCAAAGTCATCCCAAGCGGCTTTTGCCTCCCAACCATGAAAATCTTCAAGCTCGACAAGCAATGATATAGAGCCGTTTTCTTCAATTAAACGTGATAATTCGGGTAAGAATTTCTGATAATCTGCATCGGTTAATTTACCCATTACCTTGAATGCAAAAATATTATCTTCATGTACTGGTATTATTTGAAACATAATGACTAACTCCTTAATTGTTAGAAATAAACTATACAAATTAATATAAACTATTCATGACTCGCCAAGTGTCACCTGAGTGACATTTATAAATAATAAGCTCAATATTTAAGAAAAAACCTTAGGAGCAAAGTATGTCACAACATACATTTGATGAAATTATTGAGAACATACAAAATCTACACTCTCAACTCGAGAAAGAATTTGACCGATTATTTGCTGAGAAACAGCGTCAATTTCACTATAATATTGAAAAAGGAAAAGTCATTTTTGAAGAAGGAATACGTGATTTACAGCGTCAATACCGTACTGGCTTATGGAAATACATACGCAATGCTAAGTTAGGGCATATATTGACGTCTCCGATTATTTATAGTGTTTCAGTTCCATTATTATTGCTTGATTTAGTCATTACGCTCTATCAACATATATGCTTTAGAGTATATGGAATAGGACGTGTACGTCGTTCGGACTATATCGTGATCGACCGCCAGCATTTAAGCTATTTGAATATTATCGAAAAAGTAAACTGTATGTATTGTGGCTATGGTAATGGTCTAATTGAGTATGCCCGTGAAATTATTGCCCGAACAGAACAATATTGGTGTCCTATTAAACATGCTCATCGTAGTTTGACTCATCATCAGCGAGTAGCTGAATTTGCCGATTATGGGCATGCTGAAGATTATAAGAAAAAACTAGACCAACTTAGAAATAATTTGACGAGTGATAAATAAATTTTATCAGCTATTACTTTAGTTCACTTATGTCACTTAGGTGACAGCAGTTAATCCCAACTTCCTTTATTATAAATATTATAGTTACTTGATGGGTACAACAATGAACAAGAAAAGTAGTTGTGTCGCCGTATTTTCTGAAATTGCAGATGCTAACGTAGCAATACAACAATTGTTGGCGGCTGGTATCAATAAAGATTTAATTTCATTGATAGGAGAGACCATACAGCAGGGAAAGATCGCTGTTAAGGGCATTAAATATTTTGACAATGAGCTTCTCCAGATAGGTATTCACAAAGCTAATCTTTATTGTTACAAATCACTAATCTATAGCGGTTCATATCTTGTTATTGTCAGTGGAAATTATAAAGAAGTAGAATATGCCTGCAACCAGCTAGAGCTGTGCGAACAGGCCGATGTCGCTATTCATTTTAATGCTTATTGACTAGGAGAAAGATACTATGTCAGATTCTCGCTTTATAGTTTGTCCTCACTGTAGCTCTATCAATAAAGTTCCAATTTCTCGACTTAGTGATAATCCAAAATGCGGTAAATGCAAACAAGCTATGTTCACTTGCCAACCTATAGAGTTTACGAATGATAATTTTAAGCAGCATATTACTCAAAATGATATCCCTGTTCTTGTTGATTTCTGGGCTGATTGGTGCGGACCATGTAAAGCAATGATTCCTGTTTTTAAGCATGCTGCAAAAAATCTCGAACCTTTCGCTCGGCTAGGAAAGGTCAATACAGAACAAGAATCCGCTTTATCACATCAATATAATATTCGAAGTATACCGACATTAGTTCTATTTAAAAATGGGAAAGAAATAGCGCGACAGACAGGTATAATGAATGCAGAAGACCTCGTCAACTGGGTGCGTTCACACCACTAAAAAATATATACCCGTTACCATTCAATCTGTAGATTTCAGAGTTTAGCACAAGCGTCAGAGCAAGGCGCAAT
>CAYSGK010000171.1:3091-4574 GCA_964430395.1 uncultured Methylophaga sp. | reverse complement strand
AATTATTTTTAATCATAGTGATAAAGGTCAGTCACCGTGCCCACTAGTGAGAGATCTTATTCAACAACGTCTTACAGAAAATAAAGAAAGACTAAGCGAATTAAATGCCTTGCAGCATCGAATGGAGCAGGCAATGCATAAATGGCAAACTATGCCAGATGGTACGCCTAATGGTGATGAGATTTGTCATTTAATAGAGATGAATGATGAAGGAGAATAAAATGAAAGTTGATCCAGTATGCGGTATGAAAGTGGATGAAAACAGTGAACATATTACCGAATTAGATGGTGAGACATACTATTTTTGTAGTGAACATTGTTTAACTAAATTTACCGATTCACCTCAGGGTTATTTGTCAGATAAGAAGGTTGGAGGCTGTGGATGTGGCCATGATAAAACAACGCCTATTGCAGAAGAAATAACAGGAGGGTGTTGTGGTAGAGAACATGAAAACAATGAAGCAAAGCCAAAGGATGAGCAACATGGTTGTTGCGGTGGACAGGAACAAAACAATGTCATTTTACCTATAGCAAAAGGGTCAAGCGATGGTGAGGTGATTTATACCTGTCCGATGCATCCTGAAGTTGAATCAACCAATCCTAATGAACCCTGCCCTAAATGTGGTATGGCTTTGGAACCCAAAGATGTGCCACTTGCTACAATAAAAACAGAATATACCTGCCCAATGCACCCAGAGATTGTGCAAGATCATCCAGGAAGTTGTCCTAAATGTGGCATGGCATTAGAGCCACAAACCGTGGAGATCACTGAGGATAATAGTGAGTTAGAATTTATGACAAAGCGTTTTTGGTTTAGCGTTTTTCTTGCAGTTCCCGTTTTTTTTAGTGCGATGGCAGCAGAGTTCTGGCCAGACTCCATCAATAGTATTATCTCGCCGGTAGCAAGGCAGTGGGCAGAATTAATACTATCTGCTCCAGTAGTATGGTGGGCGGGTTGGGTGTTTTTTCAACGTGGTTGGCAATCTATTATTACCCGTAATTTTAATATGTTTACGTTGATTGCTATGGGTGTGGGTATAGCCTGGATATATAGCTTTATAGCTGTTGTTGCACCGGGAATATTCCCTCAAGCCGTATTCAATGAGTCAGGTGTCGTTCCAGTATATTTTGAAGCAGCAGCAGTGATTACAGCATTGGTATTACTTGGACAGGTAATGGAGTTGCGAGCAAGAAGTCAAACAAATGCTGCCATAAAGCTATTATTGGGACTTGCGCCTAAAACTGCCCGAATTGTAAGAGAAGATGGAACAGAAGAGGATATTCCTCTAGAACACGTTCAGGTCGGAGATATCTTGCGTGTCAGACCAGGAGAAAAAATCCCAGTTGATGGTGTAGTCACTGATGGAGAAAGTAATGTAGATGAATCGATGGTAACGGGTGAGCCGATTCCAGTTACAAAAGCAGATGGAGAGAAATTAATAGGTGCGACCGTTAATGGTACCGGCAGTCTATTAATGAAAGC
>CAYSGK010000171.1:0-2991 GCA_964430395.1 uncultured Methylophaga sp. | reverse complement strand
CAAAAAGTCGATACCTTGGTGGTGGATAAAACAGGTACATTGACTGAAGGAAAACCTAAGCTGGTGTCAGTTACAACGATAGCTGATTTCAAGGAAGGTGAAATTTTACAATTAGCAGCCAGTTTAGAAAGAGTAAGTGAACATCCTCTAGCTGAGGCGATTGTCAAAGGTGCCGAAGATAAAGGTCTGACACTCTATCAAACCGATGATTTCCAGTCAGTGACGGGGAAAGGGGTGGTAGGCACTGTTAATGGTCACAAGATTGCACTAGGCAATATCAAATTGCTAGAAAGCCTCAATATAGATGTCGGTAAATTACCGCAACAAGCTAACCAGCAACGTGCTGAAGGCCAGACTGTTATGTTATTTGCTATTGATGGTATTGCTGCTGGGCTAATTGGCGTTGCGGATCCTATTAAAGATAGTACTCCAGAGGCAATACGCGATCTCCATGCCGAAGGTATACGTGTAGTAATGTTGACGGGTGATAGCCGAAAAACTGCAGATGCTGTGGCTGCCCAATTAGATATTGATCAAGTTCAGGCCGAAGTCATGCCTGAACAAAAAGCGGAGGTCGTTAAACAACTACAAGCAGAAGGCCGAATAGTTGCCATGGCAGGAGATGGTATCAATGATGCGCCGGCCTTAGCCCAAGCACATGTCGGCGTTGCAATGGGAACGGGTACTGATGTAGCGATGGAGAGTGCAGGTGTTACCTTAGTTAAGGGTGATCTTCGAGGAATTGTAAGAGCTATTCGATTAAGTCGCGCCACCATGAGAAATATTCATCAAAATTTGTTTTTTGCTTTTATTTATAACACCGCTGGGGTGCCGATTGCGGCTGGTGTGCTGTATCCCATTTTTGGGATTTTACTGTCACCAATGATTGCTGCATTAGCGATGAGTTTTAGTTCAGTATCAGTTATTCTGAATGCACTTAGACTTAATAAAGTGAAGTTGTAGTTTTTATCATGAAAAATCATCAACAATATAATGCTTCATCGAAATATAAAAAAAATAGTCTGACATTAATTGGTGCTGTATCAATGGGAACAGGTGTCATGATCGGTGCAGGTATATTAGCCTTAACTGGGCAGATAGCGGAATTGGCAGGCTCATTATTTCCACTTGCTTTTTTAGCCGCTGCAATTGTGACTGGCTTTAGTGCCTACTCCTATGTCAAATTATCAAATGCCTATCCTTCTGCTGGTGGTATTGCCATGTTTTTACAAAAAGCCTATGGCAAAGGCATGATGACGGCAGTGGGTGCATTACTGATGTATTTTTCAATGGTGATTAATCAAAGCCTAGTTGCCAAAACATTTGGTACGTATAGTATTCAACTTTTTGATATTCAAGCTGGGAGTTGGATCACATCAGCATTGGCAGTAGGACTACTTATTTTTGCTTTTTTGCTTAATATTTCGGGTAATCGTGCTATTGGATTTTTTTCATTGCTGATGGCTTTTATCAAAATTGGCGGTATTCTTTTGTTTGCACTAGGTGGCTTATGGATCACCGGTTTTTCTTTGGAAATGGGATCCTCAAGTGTTACTGACAGCTCTGATCTAGGCGGCTTTATTGCTGCAATGGCATTAGCCATCTTAGCTTATAAAGGCTTTACCACGATTACTAACAGTGGATCTGAAATTATTGATCCTCATCGTAATGTTGGACGTGCGATTATTATTTCTATCGCAATATGCGTTGTCATCTACATTCTCGTTGCTTTAGCTGTAGCTGCAAACCTTAGCTTGCCGGATATTATTGCTGCAAAAGATTTTGCACTCGCTGAGGCAGCGCGACCGGTGATGGGTGATTATGGTTTATGGTTTACTGTTATTTTAGCGATTGTTGCCACAACATCAGGGGTCATTGCCAGTATATTTGCTGTGTCTCGTATGCTTGCAATGTTAACGGAAATGGGGCTGGTACCGCATCGTCATTTTGGGATGCCGGGCACCATCCAAAACCATACATTAGTTTATACCATTGTGTTTGCTATGCTGTTGACCTTATTTTTTGATTTAAGTCGTATAGCATCCTTGGGAGCTATTTTTTATTTATTAATGGATATCGCTGTTCAATGGGGTGTCTTTCGTCATCTCCGTAAGGATATTAATGCTGATGCGGGAATTTTGTTAACAGCCATTGTATTAGACGTGATTGTTTTAGCCGTATTTTTACAGGTAAAAGCATCAACAGATATGATGGTGATTTATGCTGCAGTAGCTGGCATATTGATTGTTTTTGTAGGGGAACGTTATTTTTTAAATAAAGTTGGTTTGAACTTAAGTTAATTGATTATTAGGAGGGTCTTTAAAGAGGCGATAGAAAAACCACTGTAATAGTAATTTCGTATCACTTGTGTCAACAATAAATTTTCCTGTACCATTTTAAATAAACTTAATAGCCAAAGGACTTATACCCGTGAGCCCTTAATTTGCTGATTTGTAGCCTCTATCCTGAACCTGATAGCAACGTGGCTATCAGCTAATAATACACGTGTTAATGTTGTCACTTGAGGCTACTTATCTGTCTACAATTAAGATCCTGATGGCCACATTCAAATGCATTATGTAAGCGTTTCATAATCGATTCTTACTCAAGCACGAATCGAGAATTTATAGCTTGCAAGGGTCTATTGTTAGACTCATGAAGCACATTAGAGAAGCCATCTATTTGTTTAGTGGAAACAGTTACAGCATCTTTCATTACTAACCAGCGGACACCTTCAGAACATGGAGGTGTCGTTAAAGAGCCGTTAAACCGGTAATAGTCTGTATTTTTTGGCAGAATAGCCTTTAAGTTAATCATTTCAGTTAATTCGTATGTTTCTCCTGATTTTGTAGGCATAACAGACCAAATTTGTTTAAGCGTGTTATTAGGTGATGCATCGGATCTTATTGTTTTTCGGTGTGTTTTATCCAGCTCTACTTTTAGACCCTGATTAGGGATCCCTTTTTGATACATAACAGCAACTACGGCTAG
>CAYSGK010000170.1:0-4575 GCA_964430395.1 uncultured Methylophaga sp. | reverse complement strand
GGGATTTAATTTTAAACCCTAATATTAAAAACGTTTATGGTATATAAACACCCCAAGGCATTTGACCTACGGGGATTGTTTCTATCACTTCAAGCTTGTCTGTATCAATCACTGAGATAGTATGAGATCGTCCATTGGCAACATAGAGTTTTGAATCATCAGAGGTTAAGCCCATATTCCAAGGGCGCTCGCCTACAGGGATGCTTTTTATAACAAAGTCACCATCCGTATCTATCACATCAACAGTATAAGATTTACCGCCGGATATATACACACGCTGACCATCTGATGAAACTTTGACACCGTTTGAACGCTCACCAGTGTTAATGGTCGTTAACAATGTCCAATCAATAGTATCCCAAACTTCTGTTACATTTTCTGACTCATTTGCAACATATAACTTAGTGCCATCAGGAGTAAAGTCCATTCCACGTGGATGGCCAGCAGCATGAAGTGTTTTTATGATTTTAGGATTAATTGCATCAATAACATCAACAGAATCTGAACTTTCTTGACTAGCCACTACCACTTTTCCATCGGGAGAATAAACACAATGTTCCGGTGCATCACCCATCACTTTTATAGTAGATTTTATTTGCAGTGTAGCTACATCAATAAATGACACTGTTGACGCCTCTTCTTCGCACACCACCAGTGTTGTGCCATCAGGTGAAATATCAAGCCCTTCCGTTCCCTCGCCAACCTCTACTTTCTCAACAATATTGCGTGTTGTTAAGTCAACTTTTATCAGCTCAGCGTCATCAGCATCAACAACATATAAATAGTGTCCCGCTTTATCAATAACGGTAGCATTGATCTCTTCACCTAATCGACCTGATGCAGGTAACTTACCAATTACTTTATCTGTTGCAGTATCAATTAAAGAAATCGTGGCATCTTTTTCATTAATGGCATAAGCGGTTTCACCTTGCATTGATTTCACTGATACACTTTGACAGGCTGATAGTAATAATACTAAAGGCAATAACTTGACTATTTTCATCTAACTTTCCTTTTTTGCTTAACTTTAACTAAAAACTGCCTCATACATCTTCAACAGTGAATGAGGCAGTTTGAATACTTCTTACCAATTACGGCGGCTTGGGTCGCCTCCAAAGATAGTTCTAATCCAGGTAATAATTTCCCATACTTCTTTATCAGTTTTAATAATATCGCCAAACGGTGGCATTGGCCCTACCACACCTTCCATACCTTTACGGAAATACCCTGCCTTTTGCAGATCATCGCTACCCAAAGTGATCAGACGGAATAAAGTGTCATCATCGCTACCGTAAACAAACACTTCATTTGATAATGGTGGACACATACCGCCACCACCCGTACCACCATGACAGCCATTACAACTATTGCCCATAAATCTTGCATGACCTTCATCTGCTATTTCGGCATCGTCGGTGTACGGATTTTTTAGTTTGCCTTTGGGCGTAGAAGCAACACGTTCACGAGGTGACATACCAATATCTGAAATCATGCCTTCTTCGGGTGCTGCCTCTGTTTTATCAGTGGAGTCATCATCACTACCCGGAATATAAATCTTAACGCCTTCTTCTTTGTGTTCAACCACTTTAGGCTTGGCACCTGCTGGTAATGGCGCCGCATAAGGACCGCCATCAGCCACCGCCACTTCAAAACTTTCATTTTGTACAAGCGCCGTTGATGCTTCATCTGTATTGGCATTACAGCCAGTTGAAATAAGTAACATCATGCCTGCTAACGCTGTTTTATTTAACTTCATTTTTTTCTCCATTCTTTCAATTATAATTTCAAGCCTTTAAAGACTTTTTCTCTTTCGTTGTTTAACTTAGTCAATTACTTAAGATCAGTTAAATAACTGATAATATCTTCTAAGTCTCTTGCTTTAGCTAAATCTAACGCTGTCAAACCTTCATCATCTTTAATCGTTTTATCAGCACCGGATTTAATCAGCAAAGCAACTAGTTTGGGTTTATTATTGGCTGTCGCAATCATTAATGGCGTCACCCCACCCGCATTTTTTGCGTTCACATTCGCACCATATTGCAATAACGCCTGCGCCGCAGGTAACATGCCCACTTGTGCTGCAACCATCAACGCCGTATAGCGCGCATCACCCATAGTGATATCAGGTTTGGCACCACTATCTAATAAAGCCACCACCGCCACTGCTTTGCCTTTTTGTGTGGCAAGTGCCAATGCGGTGCTATCAGTAAGCTTATCTTTTAAGTCTAAATTAGCACCATAGCCAGCCCCCATTGTACGAATCATTTTGGGTTCATTTTGCCAAGCGGCATGCATGGTCGCAGTCCAACCATCTTGATCAATTACATTAACATCTGCATCATGTTTAAGTAATGTCCGGACTAACTTATAATTGCCGCCTTTTACAGCGTTCATTAATGGTGTTAGCCCCACCGCATCATGGGCATCGATATTTGCACCACGTTCTAACAAATAATCAATACGGGTGAAATCTTTTGCCAGCACAGCATTAAACAACTCATCATCCAGAGTGCTACCCGCTGCTAATGCAGCATCTACTTGAGCAGGTAATTTAGCTAAATCAGACTGCGGTGTTGGTTGGAATTTTGCAATCACTGGTTCGGCGTGTTTATAAGGACCATGTGATGGAATATCACCGGAGACAATACAGGTATCACAAGCCACTAATGGCACGCCATAATCCGATAAAACCTGTTTAATTTTATCGCGCTGTTGCACTAATGCGTTGTTGAGTTTGTCGCGTAATGCAACATCTCTTGTTTTTAGGCCCAGAGTCATTTCAAACTCCATCGGTAAAACGGTATCTGTTTGATTAAGATATAGAATATCTAGTGGCTTCGTTTCGCCTCCCGGTACCTTGTCTGTGTTATACCAACCCGCTAATGGTCCCCAAGCACCTGCCACATCAAGCTTGCCATCTACCACCGCTTTTATTTGCTGAGTAGGTTGCTCTTCTGGATGCAAATCAGCATCATGGCTGATAATATGCAAACGCATATTTGCACCATTTACCCCATGCTCCATTAATTCTGTGCGTATTGCTGAATGTTGAAATACGCCTACGGTTAATTCTTTTAATCTTGGATCATCTAAATTTTTAATTTTATAATTTCTATCTTTACGTGATACTAAAACAAATGTACTGCGATAGATCGGTGTTGTGGTAATCATTCGTTCCGCATCAGGTGACATATCCATCAATACATCACAGACCTCATTTTTAAAAGTTTGTCGCGTTAGTCCACGCTCTAAATAAGGGCGATAAAAATAGCTTACTTGTGTATCGAGCGCTTCTGCCAATACTTCGGCAATTTTATTTGAGAAGCCCTCACCCTGCGTATTTGAATAAGGCATATTGCCCGGATCAGCACAAATTCTAAGCGATGCCATCGGCTGTTCGGCATAAGATGATGCGGCAAATAATAATGTTGATGTTGCAAGCATCATACTTAATAGTTTGGTCATATTAATTTTCCTTCTGTACAACGTAAAAAGCCGATGAGCAAATATCAAATGATACTTACTCATCGGCGTGTTTTAACGATTAGATTGAATCAATCTAAGGTCTTCTTAATAAACACGGAATGCTGTGAATAACCCACCTTGTGGAATAAGGTTAAGTTTCGCAGTTTTTGCCATCGCTGTTGCACCGATCGCACCATATTTATCAGAGAAGTCCAAGTCAGCTGTAACAGGTAAGCCAGACCAGCCGCCTAAGCCGCTGAATACGCCAACATACTGTTTACCGTTAACTTTCCAAGTGATTGGGTTACCGATAATGCCTGAACCCAATTTCTTGCTCCAAAGCACTTTACCAGAGTTACGGTCTACCGCACGGAATTGACCCGCCATATCACCGTAGAACACTAAACCACCAGCAGTATTAAGCGTACCACCCCAGTTTTGGTATGAATCAGGAATTTCCCAAGCTGTTTTACCGGTAACAACGTTGAATTTTTTCAACTTACCAGATACACCTGGTTTTTCTTGATACATATACACATTGGCAAATACATAAACTGTACCTTGTTGCGTATGTGTACGTTCTTGAGGTTCATCTTCCATACACCAGTTATTAGTTGGCATATAGAACCATTCTGGATCGTTAGGATCTACTGAACCAGGTTGCTGATCTTTACCACCTTGAGCAGATGGGCAAGCAGCCACATTACGACCACGTTCAAATGGAGAATGCTCTTTCACTTTAATTGGACGACCTGTTACTAGATCAACCTTTTCAGCCCAATCAACTGTTACATATTTATGCGCACGTAATAAATCACCATTTTCACGATCTAATACATAAGCAAAACCGTTACGGTCAAAGTTGACTAATGCTTTGTGTTGTTTACCATCCACTTTTAAGTCTACAAGGATGTTTTCATTCACACCATCATAATCCCATTGATCAAACGGTGTTTTTTGATAAGCCCAAACAGCTTCACCTGTTGAAGCTTTACGCGCAAAAATTGTCATTGACCATTTATTATCCCAGTTACCTGAGTTAATTTTTGGGTTATAGGCATTACATTTTTCATGTGTTAAGTTTTTGCCTGTTTCACCACAACGATACGC
>CAYSGK010000169.1:0-4576 GCA_964430395.1 uncultured Methylophaga sp. | reverse complement strand
TCGCTACTCGCTCTTCCACTGACGTTGTAGAAAAGCCAACTTTATATAAATGCTGAAAACTCTGAATTTCGGCATTGTCACTTAATGATTTCAAAACATAAATATAGCCCGATGAATCATCTTCTTCTGTAACCTGATTAAAATTCTCTTGGAACTCATCACTAATCTGAGCCTCTGTTCTAGTAACAATTTTGCCACCTTGATACAGCGCCTTAGCTAATGAGCGATAGAGCATATTAGATTCCGTACCATTTTCAAATATGCAGCGTGTTCGACCATCTTTTCTATATCGTTTACCTTCAATAGTTTTTTCTTCAGATGTTAAATTAGTTGCCTCAAGGTATAGCAGAATCCCACCTAAAACATAATAATTATCAGCAACAATTGCTTCCCCCTTATCTGTAAAAGGGATAAGTTTTCTTCTATTGTCTTTTAGCTCCTGCTGAACCACAACAAACTGATCTTCATAGTTTTCAAAATCTTTGCATGGCTTACGTTTAGCCATAAAATCCGTTAACACTCTCGACTTGGAAGGCAAATTTTTTAAATCGAAAATATCAGGTTCCGCTTCATCAGTTCCACCAAGCAAACCCAAGGGATCTGAATCAATAACATCATCAATTGATTCAATAACAAAAGGTTCTGGAGCCTCGACCCCATCCAACAGTTTATGCTTATCTAGTTCTAGCAGCATGGCCGCCTTTTCAGGGCTTCCTCTTAGGCTTTCTAGTCGGCTAAAAAGCCTTCTTTCATTTACATCGCGACTTTTTTGGGGTTCATGCCCTGCCTCATCTATAAATGCATTAATCTCTTCAAATGATGCTTTAAGACGATTATCAGGGCTAATTACAGCGGATACCTTTGATTTCGCCTTAAGAAGATCCAAAGGATCATCATTAAGTATCGCTTGTAGCTCTTTTTCAAAATCAATCATAGTGATAGGCTACTTTTGCTCGCGACGCTTATTTCTCAAGTAAACAATTGCTTCAGCTAGTCGTTTTTCTTGAGGGTCACTTGAATTAATGTTTGGCTCACGTCCAAACTTATCCATAAATGGCGGAATTTTATCACGATAAAGAATAACAGCTTCTTCATCCGACATTTCAATACGTCCTGCATCAATCGTATCTTGAATCGTTTTAAGTAGATTCGCCGTTACGTTTTTAGAGAGTACCTCAAAGGCTTTCTGAAAAGGATTCACCTTATCAATTAGGTCAATGTGCAAATCATCAATATTGACAAACTTGCCTGCCATTCTAATAAACTTCTTATTACCCACCTCTTTAACTTCACCATTCTTAACCGCCGAATCGACCACTACATGCTGCCGTATTTCTTCAATTTCTTCTTCGGTTAGGTCGGGATATTTACGCTGAATAATTTTAGGGATTAACACTTTATTAATCACCTCCGGATCAATTACATCGCTAGGCAACGCCTTCAATAATTGCTCATCTTGTAAAATTGTCGCTTTTAAATCATTTAAATCTGTATCAACAATCGTTTTAACACGGTCAGTGCTTGGTTCCTTAAAGCCGCTAATTTTAATTGTTCCTGGCTCATTTTCTTCATCTGGAAATTTTCGTGTTTTAAAGATAAAGTTGGGTGCCAAAACTTGCTCCATCAACAAAGAAGCGCTAATCGCTTTTAGCATATTATTGACAGAAAGCTTTACAGCATCGTCTTCAGCATCTGGCTGAGCAATTAAGTTCGTAAATTGAGAATGCGTCTTATTGGAACTGTCACGGGTAGCACGGCCAATGATCTGAATAATCTCGGTTAAGGAGCCGCGATAACCTACCGTTAAAGCATGTTCACAATAAGGCCAGTCAAAGCCCTCTTTTGCCATGCCCAGCGCAATGATTAAATCCAGATCATCAACATCATCCATCTCTCGCAAATAAGCCGCAATTTTATCTCGGTCTTGCTGGTTGTCATTGACTAAATCAGCCACTTTTAAGATTTTACCGTCAATATGGCGTTTAACATAAATCACACCTGTATCATCATCTTGTGATTCGACGACACCCACAATATCCAAAATACGATCAACTTCCTTATACTTATCCTTAGTCGATTCGCCCGCATTCACATTTGGGATATGTAAAATAGTTTTCTTATCCGTGTCTAAGGCTTCATTAATTGCCGTCAAATAGCTTCGTTGATAAAACTGATAGCCAATGCCCAGTGTTTTTAAATATTTATAACCATTCAACTGTTGATAATAATTATAAATAACCTTGGTAAATTTGGTTTCTTCTTCAGGCAATAACACGGGCACGCTATCCCCCCTAAAATACGAGCCCGTCATGGCGATAATATGCGCGCTAGTATTTTCCATAATTGAGCGCAATACTTCACCCAAACGGTTATCTGCATCAGCTGACACATGATGAAACTCATCAATCGCCACCAAGCAATCATCAAACAGGCTTTCATCTACCGCATCAAAAGCAAAACGTAATGTTGCATGCGTACACACCAATATAGTGGCACTCGAATCAGCCATAAACTGAGAAAACACAGCCACTTTGCTCGATGCGCCACCGGGTGTGCACAGGTTATATTGGCTATCAACTTCCCAATCAGTAAAAAAACCAAAACTACTTAAATCAGTCGTCGCAAACGAACTGCCAATCGATCGCTCTGGCACAGCAACAATAACCTTTTTAACACCCTGATTAAATAGCTTATCCAATGCTAAAAACATAAGCGCACGTGACTTACCCGAAGCAGGTGGGGCTTTCAATAATAAATATTGTGAATCTTTTGCCTCAAAGGCTTTAGCCTGCATATCCCGCATACCCATCGGATTAGTGCTGAGGCTATCCCCTGTTTGAGCATAAGTTACATCTACAAAATTTGGCATTAATCCTTTCCCTTGTTAACCCGCACGTCTAAATATCATTAAATAGTCTTTAAACCAAAACATTCTGTTCCGACGTTTCCCCGTCAACTCTTCCAAAACACCATGTTTAACCAAATCATTAATTAAATACGTTGCAGTATTCGTTTCCACGTCTAATAACTTACTCGCTGTTTTAATATCGATAACAGGTTGCTGATAAAGTGTTTTCATCAAATGCTGAGCGTTATCTTGCCTACGTGTACTAAACCGAGGCAATATTTCACGTTCTAACGACTCCTTTAATACCAAAATATCTTTAAACACTTGTATTGAATTTTGTGCCGTTTCACGCACGCCAAATAAGAAAAAAACCAACCATTCATGCATTTGATTTTTTTCACGCACCGCCATTAACCGATCAACATAGTCTGTTTTATGTCGTTCAAAATAATCCGACAAATACAAAGCAGGTTTGTGCAACAAGCCAAAACCAGCAAAATATAAAGCGATCATCAACCGTCCTAATCGTCCATTACCATCTAAAAAGGGATGAATGGTTTCAAACTGATAATGCAAAATGGCAATTTTAATCAAATGGGGAACATGCAACTGTTCATTATGAATAAACTTTTCCATATCACTCATTAAATCGGCCACCTTGTCATGGTGCGGCGGCACAAATACCGCATTTTTCAAGCTCACCCCAATCCAGTTCTGACTCGTACGAAACTCCCCAGGCAGCTTAGTCTCGCCTCGCACGCCCTGCATTAAGATCTTGTGCGTTTCTTTTAATAAACGATTAGAAAGCGGCAGTGTGTCAAGTTGATCAATCGCACTATTAATGGCCTTAATATAATTTTGAACCTCCTCCCAATCATCCCGTTTTTCTGGTTCAACATCTTCCACATCAAGAAAGGCCTCTTCCATATTGGTGCTAGTGCCTTCTAAGCGGCTTGATTCCGTCGCCTCTTTAGTGATGTGCATACGAATAAAAAAATCCACATCGGGCACCAATTGCGAAAAGGCGTTTAATTCGCCTAATGCACGATCAGCCTCACTCAGCAACGTTACTATTTCACCATTAGTCACTTCCCACGGATGATTAATTGATGTCGGTAAAAAGCTATTATATTGATATTGCGCTTCGTAAACACCTGATAAATAGTCGTGTAAATTCATTTTAAGTCAGAAATAAGCCTAGTTTCTACAATAAGGATCTCATTATATCAGAAACACGCACTTCACTCCTTGTTATTTCAGAATCACCCATAGTTTATGAAATAAGGGGTTTCTAATGTCAGAAACAAGCCTGTCGAATAGCTTTAAAGTTAAAAAACAGCGTAAACACAATCGCTAAATGCCCGTTTCAGCTTTAATCATTTCTTCATACAACTTAAACAAATACTCAAGGCGTTCTTCATCGCTGTTAAAGGGTTGTTTGCGGTAGCATTGTTCTACGGCTACATCCATTTCGTGATGCGCTTTGCGTAAGCCTTCGGGCATTTTATCGGGGTCATAGAGTTCTGCCATGGTTTTTTCGGGGTGCTTTTCGCGTTCATCCAGTACCTTGAAAACATGGTCTTCGAGGGTGGTTTTTTGTGCTTCGCTTATTTCTGGGAAGGGGAAGGTGTTGTAGCACAGGGCGGATGAATAACGGTAATCAGTTTTAAGGCGACCTGCTACGGCGCGTACCCATGTCATGTGGATGCGGGAGGAGATTATGGCGAA
>CAYSGK010000168.1:0-4599 GCA_964430395.1 uncultured Methylophaga sp. | reverse complement strand
TATGTTTGCTTATATTGTAAGAAGAATTTTATATGCATTTCCCATTTTAATAGGGGTCAATGCGCTCACTTTTGCTTTGTTTTTTATGGTGAATACGCCTGATGATATGGCGCGGATGAATTTGGGCGTAAAGCATGTTACTCAAGAATCAATGGATGCGTGGAAACAGGAGCGTGGTTATGACAAGGCTCTACTGTGGAATAGTGAAGCTCAAGGAATAGCTAAAGGGACAGACACTATTTTCTTTGATAAATCACTAAGTTTATTTGCCTTTCAATTTGGCCAAGCAGATGATGGCCGTGACATTGCCGCAGATATTAAGGTCAGAATGTGGCCAAGCTTAGCGATTGCGGTGCCTATTTTTGTTGTTGGACTGTTGGTCAATATTAGCTTTGCAATGTTAATGGTTTTTTTCAGGGCGACATATATTGATCTTGCTGGTGTAGTCATTTGTGTCATTATTATGTCAATTTCAAGCTTGTTTTATATTATTGGCGGCCAATTTGTAATTGGTAAATTAATGCAGTTAGTGCCCATTTCTGGCTATGGTGAGGGTTTGAGTGCAATCAAATTTCTCATTTTACCGGTATTGATTGGAATTGTTTCTGGCATTGGTGCGGGCTCACGCTGGTATCGCACCTTGTTTCTTGAAGAAGTATCAAAAGACTATGTGCGAACAGCGCGTGCTAAAGGTTTATCGGAAACACAGGTCTTATTTCGCCATGTTTTAAAAAATACCATGATCCCAATATTAACGGGTGCAGTTGTAGTTATTCCCACCTTATTTATGGGCAGTTTAATTTTAGAGTCGTTCTTTGGAATACCAGGCCTTGGCAGTTACACCATTGATGCAATTCGCGCCCAAGATTTTGCAATCGTGCGAGCAATGGTGTTTTTAGGTTCAGTGCTCTATATACTGGGGCTTATGCTTACCGATATATCTTATACTTTAGTTGATCCGCGAGTGCGTTTGGATGGATGATTTAAGAAAGCTAGCTTTAGAATGTTTATTGATACGCGATCCACTTGAAAAAGTACAGCAGACACAAGCACTTTATCAACGCTTTTTGGCAGGTGAATTAGCAATATCCAACAAAATTTTATCAGTACCAGATGAGCCGGGTAGGCCAGACAAACCAGAATTGGTTGCCCCAAGAGATCTACCACGTCGCCGAAATAGTGCTGAGAGTGGAAATGCATCGTTAATTCATGCGGTGTGCCATATTGAGTTTAATGCGATTAATTTAGGCTTAGATGCAGTAGCTCGCTTTGCAAGCTTACCTCAGCAATATTATGGTGACTGGGCGCGAGTGGCCTTTGAAGAATCTCAACATTTTATGCTGTTAAGAGAACACTTGAATACACTAGGCTATGACTATGGATTATTTCCGGCTCATAATGGCATGTGGGAAATGGCGCGAAAAACACATCATGATCCTCTAATAAGAATGGCATTAGTGCCACGTGTATTAGAAGCACGCGGTTTAGATGTAACGCCGAAAATGATGAATAAATTACGAGGCAGCGGTGATCATCGTGCCGTTGAAATATTAGAAATTATTTTAGAAGAAGAAATCGGCCATGTAAAAGTGGGATCACGATGGTTTAATTATCTTTGCAAGCAGCGTGAGCTTGATCCGCTAGCGACGTTCAAAGATTTATTAGATAATTATTTTTCAGGCGAACTGCGAGGTCCATTTAACATAGAAGCGCGGAAATTAGCCGATTTTAGCGATGAAGAAATAGCCTTATTAGAAGGGCGTTAATTTCATCGACATCTCAGCAGGCTTGTAGCAGGGATCTAAATGAATGAAAAACCGAAGCGGCTTCAGCCGCGAACAAGCTGGCAATTATCATAATTCCATTCGCGGCTAAAGCCGCTCCCACCTCGTTCTTTTTCGTCATCCCAGTAAGCTTACCCAGTCGAGCTGAGCACAAGCTTAGCCGGGTTCTAAAGCCTGACAAACAAACAGATGCAATAAACCTGACCATTCGCGTCACATTTTGACTATAAACACTGTCATAACTTTCAATATTTCAGTTGACGATTTAATAAAAACAATAGCTTACAACTTGGCACAACATCTGCATTTAGATTCTCGAGGCAACTAGATTGCTGAACTTTTCTAAACTAAAGGAACATTAAAATGAAAAAAGTCCAACAAGGTTTTACATTAATCGAATTAATGATCGTAATCGCGATCATTGGTATTTTAGCAGCCATTGCATTGCCTGCTTATCAGCAATATACGGCAAAAGCAAAGTTTTCTGAAGTTGTACTTTCAACTGCATCAGTTAAATCAGCTATTGAGGTCTGTTCACAAACTGATGGGAATCCACAAAATTGTAATACTGATACTGGTGTTGTAGCAGCACTTTCAGGCGCTGATGCGGGACAATATGTTAGCGGTGTTGCAATTTTTGGTACTCCATCTGCATCAGGTATTCAAATTAGAGCAACAGCAGTGGGTGTATCTGGCGCACCTGTCTTTGGATTAGAAGGTGAAACATATACGCTCAGTGGTCTTGTGCAAACTGGTGGTGCAATAAAATGGGCATTAGATGGAACTAATTCTACTTGTGATGGGGTGGGTTATTGTAAATGGTAGATGGTGGAGGGCAAGTTCGCGTTGGTCGAATATTAATAGCCTCAGTGCATTTGATGCACTGAGGCTTTTTAATGGAAACTATCTGTGAATAACGCAAAATATATACAGACAATATCACTTCTCATGTTTGCCTTATTATTTATTGGTGCCCCTTTGTACTTTAAACAAAACCTAGGTGGCTCTGGTCTTAGTCTTCCTATAAATATTGTTTTGTGGGAGGTGGCGACACTATTTATTGTTTTTGCACTACCGATAAGCATAGTCACTAATTCAGTATGTTTTAGCCGTGATTTTTTATTGTGCCTCATTTTCCCTGTTATTATTATTTTTGCAGGGCTAAGTTCTGATATACCCCAGCAACTAGACTGGCTGTTTCGTCAATTATATATTTGGGGAGGCGTCTTGTTTCTATCGGCTTTATTTCAAGTTGGATTGAAAAAGAGGCAAGTTGAAATAATACTTATTTTTATTGTGGTATCGGCTTTAATTCAATCATTTATTGGTGTTTTTCAATTAATTCATTTCAACCCACTTGGTATGTGGATACCGTTAAATGATCACAATATTGCTCAAGGAATGTTCCAGCAACCTAATGTTTTAGCGACTTTTCTTGTCACGGCTCTAATGATAATTTTGTATTTAATTAGCCAACCTTTTTTTATTCATGCCCATTTTACTATCAAATTATTATTTATCATCACATTTGGATTGTCTTTATTTGTTGTTTTATCAACAGGATCAAGAATAGGGTTATTATCTTTTATACTTGCGATACTGGTGATGATTGTTAGCCGAAGGAAACTGTTAGTTCAGCATAAACAAATAATGATCATATTATTGTTAATATCAATTGGTGCTGTAACAGCCGCGCAAATAGGGATAAATGGACAAACAGGTGGACTCGCCACCACATATAAAAAAGTACAGAAAATAACTGAAGGACACTCTATAAGACAAGGTTTATACACTATTTCGGGGGAGTTAGTTACAAAAAAACCTATATTTGGACACGGTATTGGTAGTTTTCAGCAAGTATGGGTGAAGCAAAGCACACAGTTTATTAAAACGCATCCTCAAGCCACTCTACCTTCGCAAGGAATAGTGACCCACCCTCACAATGAGTTATTATTGTGGGCGATTGAGGGTGGTTTGGTGACAGTTTTTAGTTTGCTTATTGTCTTTTTCAGTATTGCTTATGCCCTTTATAAAAATGGGTTTTCTAAAGGGGGAGGATATCTTGCACTTTTATTACCTATTACCTTACATATGCAGGTTGAAATGCCGTTTTATCATTCGGCACTTCATTGGTTTTTGTGGTTGTTCTTACTCTATATTATATTCAAGAATAAGCAAAAGAAGGTTAATATTACGATCAGTAATACAGCAAAAAAATTGCTTTCAATGGCTATTATAATTTTTGGCTTTTCAGGCATGGCTATGCTTATACATTCAGCAAAAGCACAAGCAGAAATAGCAAGTTATTCTTTAGGGAAAGGTGGCAATTTAAAATTAGCAGCTAATGATATTTATTTTGCAAACCAAGCTGAAAAAATAATAATGATGATTTTGTACCATTCAAGTAAAGAAAACAATGACCCTCAGCAGATGAAGAGATTTATAAAATGGCAAAAAAAGGCAATTCAACTAGAACCTAGCTCATTTTCCTATATCGTGCTTAGTGACGCGAATCAATTTATTGGAAGTAAGCAAGACCAATGTTCAGTTTTGCAAGAAGGGCTGGCAATATACAAGGGAAATAAAAATATGTTAACTAGATACAACAATTACTGTACTAATTAATGTAAAGCTATGAAGACAAAAGCAGCATTAAGTCATCTTGTATTAAGTATTGTTATTTTCAGTGGTGTGATTGCGGCACTATTATTTCTTTGGTATCCACCGCCTTATTTCACAGCATCAGGCGGTTGGCAGGGTCTAAAAATTGCGGCAAGTGTTGATTTGGTTTTAGGGCCATTATTGACCTTTGTTG
>CAYSGK010000167.1:1503-4633 GCA_964430395.1 uncultured Methylophaga sp. | reverse complement strand
ATATTCTCAACATCAAGTAAAACCCTATCAGCCATTTCAACAACACTTTTTCCAACGGGCGTGAGCCCTGTTAACCGTTTGCCATGTCGTTCAAATATTTGCAGTCCTAATTCATCTTCAAGTTGATGCACTTGATTACTCACACCGGGCTGAGATGCATGTAATGCGGTGGCTGCAGCAGAAACACTTAATCCTCGACGAGCGATTTCACGAACATATTTTAGTTGCTGTAGTTTCATATGGAGAACCTTCTTATACGTTTTAATTATAACAATAGTTAATAATATACATTGATAGAATATAATTAACTGATAAAATTGTCATCTTTTTAGAATATTTTAAGAACAAAATTATAACGTGGAATGGGGATTTACATTAGCGGGTCTATTCGTAGGCACCATGATCGGAATGACGGGCGTCGGTGGCGGCTCGCTGATGACGCCTATCTTAATTTTTGGTTTCTCAGTACAGCCAGCAATCGCCGTAGGAACAGATCTATTATTCGCAGCAATAACAAAGTCGGGCGGTATATGGGCTTATTGGCGTCATGGCGTAATTAGCTGGACAGTGGTAAAACGACTTGCAACAGGTAGTGTTCCTGCATCGTTACTCACGTTATATTTTTTAAATAAAACAGGTGTGAGTGAGGGGCAACATAGTGAGCTGATTACCTCCGCATTAGGTGTGGCATTAATTTTAACGTCTAGCGCCTTATTATTAAAAGGCACAATTACTAATATTTTACATGCGCGAGCGGGTCACCCGGTGGTTAGTGCTTTATACCGTGTGCGCCAAGATGAAAGCCATAAAGCGGTAGCTACGGTTGCAACTGGCGCCTTTTTAGGTGTAATGGTCACCATGTCATCAGTAGGGGCGGGCGCCTTGGGTGCGGTGACTTTGTTATTTTTATACCCTAAGATGAAGGGCGTGGAGATTGTCGCTACAGATATTGCGCATGCCGTGCCGTTAACGGCGATTGCGGGTTTGGGACATTCTGCCGTGGGCACGGTAGATTGGTCTTTATTATCATTTTTAGTGATGGGGTCATTGCCTGGCATTTATATTGGGAGCCATTTGGGTGTGAAAATTCCTGATACAGTAATGAGACCATTATTAGCCGTATTATTATTAGGTGTGGGTGTAAAATGTCTGATCTGATTGAAACGCTGAACTTAACTTTATACGGTTGCCCATTGCATTATATTAAAGCAAGAGAAGCCCTTGGCGACATGGCGATTGGCCAAGAAATTGAACTTGAAGTTAATAATGGTGATGCTGTTGATGAAGTGTTAACTAGCCTACGTCACGATGGCCAACTGTGTGAAGTTACGTCAGAACAAACACTGACATCAACGATTAAAGTAGTGAAACAATCATGACTGAAATTAATGAAAAACTAGCAATAAAGATAGAAGCTGTAAAAGAGGTATTGAACGATATTGTTGCGGGATATGATTCTGCAACCTTGGCGTCAAGCTATGGTGCTGAAGATATGGTGCTGATGGATTTGATTTGTAAACACGCACCTAAAATTGAAATCTTTACGCTTGATACGGGGCGTTTGCCAAAAGAAACCTATGATGTGATGCAGCAAACTAAATCACATTATGATGTGGATGTTCAAGTGTATTTCCCTGATGCTATGGATATTGAAGAGTATGTGACAAATAATGGACCTAATGCTTTTTATGGAAGTGTTGAATTACGCAAACAATGCTGTGGAATTCGTAAAGTAAAACCATTAAAACGTGCTTTAGATGGCAAAAAAGCATGGCTGACCGGTATGCGTCGATCACAAGCGGTGACACGAAGTGAATTGCCTATTTCTGAATATGATGAAACCTTTGGTTTGCAGAAGTTTAGCCCACTGACCGATTGGTCAAATGGTGATGTATGGGCATATATTAAAGCCTTTGATGTGCCTTATAATAAGTTACACGATCAAGGATATGCCAGTATTGGTTGTGCTCCATGTACGCGAGCAATTACAGCAGGTGAAGATATTCGTGCTGGCCGCTGGTGGTGGGAAAATCCAGAATCAAAAGAGTGTGGGCTCCATGTGAAAGCCTCAAAAATTTAAAATGTCATGGTTTCTGTAGTTAGTTTGTTTTCGAACAAACAAACCGTCATCCCCGAGATCTTTTATCGGGGATCTATTGGCTGTAAAGAAATCTACTATCGTTGGATTCCCACTTCCGTGAGAATGACAGCGGTTGTTTAAGATAGAGTAAGAAAAACGGTATTTATTTTAGAGTAATAATATGACTAAAAAACTAACCCATCTGCAACAATTAGAAGCAGAAAGTATTCATATCATGCGTGAAGTAGCAGCGGAGTTTGATAACCCAGTGATGCTCTATTCCGTAGGTAAAGATTCAGCTGTAATGTTGCATCTGGCGATGAAAGCATTTGCACCCGGCAAGCCGCCTTTTCCATTATTGCATGTGGATACTACGTGGAAGTTTAAAGAGATGATTGCTTTTCGTGATCAACGAGTAAAAGACTTAGGTTTAGAATTGTTGGTGCATAGCAATCAAGAGGGCATTGATGAAGGCATTAACCCTTTTGATCATGCCCGTTATACCGATATTATGAAAACAGACGGTTTGAAACAGGCTTTAGATAAATATGGTTTCGATGCCGCTTTTGGTGGTGCACGCCGTGATGAAGAAAAATCACGAGCAAAAGAACGCGTGTATTCGTTTCGTGATAAAAATCACCGCTGGGATCCTAAACAACAACGCCCAGAATTATGGAACACCTATAACAGTAAGGTAAATCAAGGCGAAAGCATTCGTGTATTCCCCTTATCAAATTGGACTGAGCTTGATATTTGGCAATATATTCACCTGGAGGGTATTCCCATTGTGCCTTTATACTACGCGGCAGAACGCCCTGTTGTTGAACGCAATGGTTTGAAAATTATGGTTGATGACGACCGCATGCGTTTAAATGAAGGCGAAGTGCCAAAAATGGAAAAAGTACGGTTTAGAACATTGGGTTGTTATCCACTAACAGGTGCAGTGGATTCGAGTGCCGAAACGTTGCCAGAAATCATTCAAGAAATGTTATTGACCAGCACATCCGAACGCCAAGGTCGCGCGATTGATCATGATGAGGCAGGTTCAAT
>CAYSGK010000167.1:0-1403 GCA_964430395.1 uncultured Methylophaga sp. | reverse complement strand
TACCAAACAGATAGCTTGATTGCCACTGATATTGATGCCTATTTAAAGCAACATGAAAACAAAGAAATCTTACGTTTCTTAACCTGCGGTAATGTCGATGATGGTAAAAGTACCTTAATCGGCCGTCTTTTATATGATTCAAAAATGATCTATGAAGATCAATTAGATTCAATTACTAAAGACAGTGTGAAATCAGGCACAACTGGCGAGACTGTAGATTTAGCATTGTTGGTGGATGGTTTGCAAGCCGAGCGGGAGCAAGGTATTACAATCGATGTGGCCTATCGCTATTTCTCGACCACTAAACGAAAATTTATCATTGCTGATACGCCGGGGCATGAACAATACACCCGTAATATGGCAACAGGTGCATCGAACTGTCAGTTAGCCGTAATCTTGATTGATGCACGTTATGGCGTGCAAACCCAAACACGTCGCCATAGTTTTATCGCAAATTTATTAGGCATTAAACACATTGTTGTTGCCATTAATAAAATGGATATTAAAGACTATAGCGAACAGGTTTATAACGATATTCGCAAAGAATATACCGAGTTTGCCCGCGAACTAGAAATGGACGATGTTCACTTTGTGCCTTTATCAGCTTTAGTGGGTGATAATGTGGTTAACAAAAGTGAAAACATGCCTTGGTACCAAGGTGAAACATTAATGTACTTATTAGAAAATATCGAGCTGTCACAAGATATCAATGTCGATGCCGTACGCTTCCCGGTGCAATATGTAAATCGCCCTAACCTAGATTTTCGTGGCTATTGTGGCACACTTGCATCAGGAGTTTTAAAACCGGGTGACGAGATCACGGTATTGCCATCAGGCGTTGAAAGCAAAGTAAAGTCTTTAGTGACCTATGATGGTGATTTAGAGGAAGCCATTCCCAGTGAAGCGATCACCGTGACATTAGAAGATGAAATAGATGTCAGCCGTGGCGATATGATAGTACATCGCAATAATCAACCGCATGTGGGCAGTCATTTCAAAGCAACAGTTGTGTGGATGACGGAAAAACCGCTGGTCAGTGGCAAACAATACAATTTTAAAGTAGGCGTGGGCGAAAGCACCGGTATTTTAACTCATCTTGATAGCCAAATTGATGTTAATACTCTAGCCGAAAATGAAGCCAGTGAATTGCAGTTAAATGAAATAGGTCAATGTGAATTTTCATTAAGTAAACCGGTAGTGTTCGATGCCTATAAACGCAACCGAAGCACCGGCTCATTCATCATTATCGATCGTCTTACCAATGTCACCATCGGTGCAGGCATGATCACCGAAGCGGTGTCAGGTTCACAAGCGCAACAAGTGATTAGCCCAGAACATATTTCTGATTTTGAAATTGAATTGAATGCCTTGATACGGAAACATTTCCCGCATTGGGATGCTAA
>CAYSGK010000166.1:0-4638 GCA_964430395.1 uncultured Methylophaga sp. | reverse complement strand
GGGTATATAACTTGCCCCCACCATTTTTAATAATGTGAATGCCAATGTTGATGTTTGAAAAATGACTGCCACACCCAATGAAACAAGCGCTGTGTGTATTAGTAATCCAGTGCATAGACCGAGAGTAACTAAAAGACCGGCATTTCGGCCATGGAGAGCAGATTGTGTTAAAACAAAAATATTATCAGAGCCGGACACCAATGCTAAAGCGACAGATGTTGAGAAAAAAGGATAATCATCTCAATAGATATCAATTTACGATTTCCTTTGAATATATTTAAGCTACCATTCACGAGAATGGCTATTTCTGTGACTATTTGATCTTAAGGAAAGATTTTTATATGTTCTTAGGCTCTACCAATTCACCTACGCGAACCAGTTTTAATGCATTAGTACTGCCTTGTTTTTCTATATCACCTTTGGTGATAATAACCATATCACCATCACGCACGACACCGCGGCGCTGTAACTCATCAATGGCTTCTTTGTTGAGTGAGGCATGGTCATCATGATCAACCGTGAAGCTCACAGGATAAACACCGCGATATAAAGTAACTTTGCGTCTTGTCGACACGTGTGGTGTTAAAGCAAAGATGGGGATGCCTGAGCTGATCCGTGACATCCATAATGGTGTTGTGCCTGATTCGGTCAGTGCGGCAATGGCTTTTACGTCGAGATGATTTGCCATATACATTGCACCCATTGCAATTGCTTCATCCATACGCTCAAAGCGTGAATCCATTCTGTGTCGAGATACTCGGATTTCACGTTGCTGCTCGGCTTCAAGACAAATGCGGTCAATAGCCTCAATCACTTTAACAGGATGCTTTCCTACTGCTGTTTCGCCAGACAACATGACGGCATCAGTGCCATCTAATACGGCGTTGGCAATATCAAATACTTCTGCACGAGTAGGAATTGCATTAGTAATCATTGACTCCATCATTTGCGTAGCCGTTATGACTACTCGATTTAAACGTCTTGCACGTTGGATGATTTTTTTCTGAACAGGCGGCAGTGCCGCATCGCCGATTTCAACACCTAAGTCGCCACGTGCCACCATAACAGCATCGGATGCCAAAATAATTTCATCAAGTACATCCAGTGCTTCTGCCCGTTCGATTTTAGCAATAATACCGCCTTGACCACCTGCATCACGCAATAATTGACGTGCATAGTTGATATCTTCTGCCGAGCGAGGAAAAGAGATAGCCACGTAATCAGCCTTCATTTCGGCAGCAGTGATGATGTCTTTTTTATCTTTTTCAGTCAATGCTTCGGCAGATAGGCCTCCGCCCTGTCTATTTATACCTTTATTATTGGATAATTCGCCACCCACTTCTACCCGACAAATAATGCGTGAACTTTCGACTTGATCAACCCACAACACAACGCGTCCATCATCTAACAGTAAAGTATCACCACGTTTAACATCTTGTGGAAGTTGTTTGTAATCGATGCCAACTTGCTCAACGGTTCCTGCATCGTTATCAAGATCCGCATCTAAAACAAATTGTGCGCCCTCTTTAAGAAATACTTTGCTTGCGGAGAATCGTGCAATACGAATTTTAGGGCCTTGCATATCAGCAAGCACACCCACTTGGCGGCCATAAGCTCGCGCACGATTCCGTACAGTTTCTGCTAGGGCAGCATGTTCTTTGGGATCGCCATGAGAAAAGTTCAGGCGAACCACATCGACACCTGCTTCGATAATCGCATCGAGAATATCAGGTGTGTTTGTTGCTGGCCCTAAGGTCGCAACGATTTTGGTTCTTCTTCTTATGGCTGCCAACAGAAAGCCTCCTTAAATATACTTACAAACAAAATCAAGCGCGAGATTCAAGCATCGCTACAGCAGGAAGCACTTTGCCTTCTAGAAACTCTAAAAAAGCACCACCGCCTGTTGAAATGTACGACACATCAGCACTGATATCATATTTAGATACCGCGGCTAAGGTGTCACCACCGCCAGCAATAGAGAATGCATTTGATTCAGCGATTGCTAAGGCAATGGTCTTAGTGCCTTCGCCAAATTGATCAAACTCAAATACGCCAACAGGGCCGTTCCAAACGATTGTACCAGCATTTTTAATGATTTTTGCAAGCTCAGCCGCAGAATTTGGGCCAATATCAAAAATCATATCATCGTCTTGAACATCGCTTGTCGGCATCAATGTCGCTGCGGCTGTTTCAGCAAATTCTTTAGCACAGACAACATCAGTTGGCACAGGAATATCTCCGCCACCTGCTTTAGCATTTGCAGTAAGTGTTTTACAAGTAGCAATTAAATCGGCTTCATATAAAGATTTTCCTACATTATGACCTGCAGCTGCTATAAATGTATTCGCAATACCGCCACCGACAATAAGTTGATCAACAATTTTAGATAATGATTCTAAAACGGTTAGTTTAGTGGAGACTTTTGAGCCGCCCACAATGGCCACCATTGGGCGAGCAGGATTATCTAAGGCTTTGCTAAGGGCTTCTAACTCACCTGATAATAATGGCCCAGCGCAAGCAATAGGCGCATATTTAGCCACGCCATGAGTTGAAGCTTGAGCACGATGTGCCGTACCAAACGCATCCATTACATAGATATCACATAATGCCGCCATTTTTTGAGAAAGCGCATCATCATCTTTTTTCTCACCAACATTAAAACGCACATTTTCGCACAATACAACTTCACTTGCTGCTACATCAATACCATCTAACCAGTCTTTTTCTAAACGAACTTGTTGATCCAATAAACCCGCTAGGTGATTGGCAACAGGGGCTAGAGAAAATTCTTCAGCATATTCACCTTCTATCGGGCGACCAAGATGTGACATCAGCATCACTTTAGCTCCTGCTTCTAAAGCTAATTTGATAGTGGGCAATGAAGCTCGGATGCGGGTGTCATCGGCTACTGCACCATCTTTGAGTGGCACATTTAAATCTTGGCGAATTAATACGCGTTTTCCTGCTAAGTCTAAGTCAGACATTTTTATTACAGACATGGATCTTTCCTCTTAACTGTTTCTTGTTTATTTCATTACCACAGCAGTGCAGCTATAAAACAAAAAAGGCTTCCTCAAACTATGTGAAGAAGCCTCATTATTATTTACATTTGAGTCGAAGTCTATTTACCAACAAGTTCAACTAAACGCATCATATTACAGGTATAACCATATTCATTATCATACCAAGCAACCACTTTAACGAATGTGCCATCTAGTGCGATACCAGCGCCTGCATCAAAGTTTGATGGTGCAGGGTGACCACGAAAATCTGTTGAAACAACGCTTTCATCGGTGTAGCCAAGAACGCCTTTCATTTCGTCTTCTGATGCCGCTTTCATTGCATCGCAAATTGCTTCGTATGTTGTGTCTTTATCTAACTGAACCGTTAAGTCAACAACAGATACATCCGATGTAGGTACGCGGAATGCCATGCCTGTTAATTTACCGTTTAAAGCAGGTAGAACCTTGCCTACTGCTTTTGCTGCACCCGTTGAAGAGGGAATAATATTTTCTAAAATGCCGCGCCCACCGCGCCAGTCTTTCATTGAGGGACCATCGACAGTTTTTTGCGTTGCTGTTGCTGCATGAACGGTTGTCATTAAACCTTTAACAATACCGAAGTTATCGTTTAAAACTTTAGCGACAGGTGCTAATGCATTTGTGGTACATGATGCCGCTGAAACAATCGCTTCACCGTTGTATTTTTCATCATTTACTCCATAAACAAACATGGGTGTATCATCTTTAGAGGGCGCTGATTGCACTACTTTTTTAGCACCCGCATCTAAATGCGCTTGGCACGAATCTTTGGTTAAGAAGAAGCCAGTGCATTCAATGATTAAGTCTGCGCCGACCTCACCCCATTTAAGATCTGCAGGATCACGCTCTGCAGTAATTCGGATTGTTTTGCCGTTGACGATTAAGTTGCCATCTTTAACAGAGACATCACCGTCGAAACGACCATGAACTGAGTCATATTGCAGCATGTATGCTAAATATTCAGGATCTAATAAATCGTTGATTGCAACTACTTCAATATTTTTAAAGTCTTTTGCTGCAGCACGAAATGCCATACGGCCAATACGACCAAAACCGTTAATACCTACTTTAATTGTCATAATATCTCTTCTAATAATATTTATAAAACCAAACTAACACCTTCTTTCTCGTTAGCTTATCCAGAACCTATTTCCTTCGGCATAGTTTGAGTTTAAATGATCTTAACTATAAATAAAACTCAAAGGTTTTTATATCTTTGATAAGATTTATTTATAGTTAAATGTTTTGAGGAAATCTACAGATTGAATGGTCACGGGTATAAACAAAAAGCCAGTGAACTTTTGTCCACTGGCTTGTGTTTTTCTTCGTTAGTTGAAGCTTGAAACTAGATAGTTTCTTTAACGACTTTAACTACGTTTTCAACTGTGAAGCCGAAGTGTTCCATCAATACGCCACCTGGTGCAGATTCACCAAATGTGTCGATACCAACAGTACCGCCTTCTAGGCCTATATATTTACGCCAGAAGTCGGTAACACCCGCTTCAATGGAAACACGTTTAACACCAGGAGTTAATACGCTATCTTTATAGGCTTGGTCTTGACGATCAAACACATTAGTAGATGGCATAGAAACAAC
>CAYSGK010000165.1:0-4656 GCA_964430395.1 uncultured Methylophaga sp. | reverse complement strand
AAATCTTCTAATGAACCACCACCACGACTAATAATTAGCACATCACATTCTTGTCTCTTCCCAGCCAAACTAATCGCATCAGTAAGTTGCTTGGCTGAATCCATTCCCTGTACTGCTACTGGATAAAGAATCACTTTAACCGCAGAAAACCGACGATTTAAAACGGTTAAAATATCATGCACTGCGGCACCATCAGGTGATGACACTACGCCAATACTTTTCGGCAATGTGGGCAGATCTTTTTTATAGGCTTGATCAAATAAACCTTCTTCACCTAAGCGATGTTTCAATGCTTCATAAGCACGTTGCAGAGCGCCGCTACCCGCTTCTTCCATATGTTCAACAACACATTGAAACTCGCCGCGACCTTCATATAAAGTCACCCGTACTCGAAGCAATACTTGCAGACCATTTTTAGGTGTAAAGCGTACATTACGGTTTTTATTCCTGAACATGGCACATCGAACCTGCGCGGCTTCGTCTTTCAACGTGAAATACATATGCCCCGAAGCAGGCATCGCTAAATTAGAAATTTCACCCTCCACCCAAATCAGCGGAAACGAGCCTTCTAATACACCTCGTGCTTCACGCACCAAACGTGAGACGGCATAAACCTCTTTAACAGGGCGTGAAGCTAAAGTTGAATTACTATCTATTGCCATAAGTTCAGTTAAATATTTTATATTAATCATGTTATAATTATAGGGATAATACCATTAAGTACTATCAGGATCCTGCCCATGAGAATTGCTCAAGAAGCGTTAACCTTCGACGATGTTCTACTACTCCCCGCCTATTCTAACGTAATGCCGCGCGATGTGAGTTTAACAACCAAACTTACACGAGATATTAGCATCAATATTCCGCTGCTTTCTGCCGCTATGGATACGGTCACAGAAAGTCGTTTAGCCATTGCAATCGCCCAAGAAGGCGGTCTTGGTATTCTCCATAAGAATATGACTATCGAAGAACAAGCGGCCGAAGTACGTAAAGTGAAACGCTTTGAAAGCGGTGTTGTTCGCGACCCAATTACGGTGTCGCCAACGGCAACCATTGGCGAAGTTATTGAATTGACCCGCGCCAATAAATTTTCCGGCATGCCTGTTGTTGATGGTGATGATCTTGTTGGCATCGTAACAAGTCGTGATCTGCGATTTGAAACTCATTTCGACAATCCTGTTTCATCTGTAATGACTACAAAAGAAAATTTGATTACCGTTAAAGAAAATGCTGGCAAAAAAGAAGTGTTGAATTTATTGCATACCAACCGTATTGAAAAAGTATTGGTGGTTGACGATAAATTTCACCTTCAAGGCATGATCACGGTTAAAGATATTCAAAAATCGACTGAAAACCCACTGGCGTCAAAAGATGATCAACAACGTTTACGCGTAGGTGCGGCAACCGGTATTGGTGCTGAAAGCCAACAGCGTGTTAAAGCCTTAGTTGAAGCAGGTGTAGACGTTGTTGTTGTTGATACTGCCCATGGCCATTCACAAGGTGTATTAGATCAAGTTAAATGGGTAAAAGATAATTACCCTCAAGTCCAAGTCATTGGTGGTAATATCGCTACCGGCGCGGCTGCAACAGCCTTAGTAGAAGCAGGTGCTGATGCGGTTAAAGTGGGTATTGGTCCAGGTTCAATCTGTACAACACGTATTGTTGCCGGTGTCGGTGCTCCCCAAATAACAGCAATCAGTAATGTCGCTAAAGCATTAGAAGGTACTGGCGTACCTTTAATTGCCGATGGCGGAATTCGCTTTTCAGGTGATGTGGCTAAAGCGATTGTCGCCGGTGCACATACCATTATGTTGGGCGGCATGTTCGCGGGAACAGAAGAAGCCCCCGGCGAAGTGGAGTTATTCCAAGGCCGCGCTTATAAATCATACCGTGGCATGGGTTCATTAGGCGCAATGCAACAAAAACAAGGCTCAAGCGATCGCTATTTCCAAGAATCTAGTGACGCTGACAAATTAGTGCCAGAAGGCATCGAAGGCCGTGTTCCTTTTAAAGGTAATTTAGGCCCTGTTATCCACCAATTATTAGGTGGCGTACGTTCAAGCATGGGTTACACGGGTAGTGCGACGATTGAAGATATGCGCACTAAACCTGAATTCGTTCGTGTTACTTCAGCAGGTATGAGCGAAAGCCATGTTCACGATGTAACGATTACAAAAGAAGCGCCAAACTACCGCATTGGCTAACCAGCATATGTCATTCCCAAGATCTTTTATCGGGAATCTATGGGATCCTTGCCAAAACATGCAGGAATAACCGTTATTTTTAGAGAGTCTTATGAGCCACAATATCCATGACCACCGAATTCTTATTGTTGATTTTGGTTCGCAATATACGCAACTAATTGCTCGCCGTATTCGTGAAGCAGGTGTCTATTGTGAGTTACGTGATCCTGAAATTACAGAAGCAGAAATAAAAGAATTTAATCCAAAAGGTATTATTCTTTCAGGTGGACCCGATTCCACCATTGGTAGTGAAGCACCTGTTGCGCCACAATTTATATTTGAATTAGGTGTTCCAATATTAGGCATTTGCTACGGTATGCAAACCATGGCAATGCAATTAGGCGGACAAGTAGAGTCCTCCGAGCATCGTGAATTTGGCTATGCTCAAATTCGTGCTCGTGGTCATTCTACTTTATTACGTGACATTGAAGACCATGTTACCTCAGAAGGCTTTGGACTACTTGATGTTTGGATGAGCCACGGTGACCGTGTTGCTAAAATTCCTGATGGCTTTAAAATTATTGCCAGCACAGACAGCGCCCCATTTGCCGGTATGGCAGATGAAGAGCGACAATTTTACGGTGTCCAATTCCACCCAGAAGTTACACACACGGTACAAGGCCAGCGCATTATCGAACGTTTCTTAACTGAAATATGCGACTGCGACACCTTGTGGACATCAGCTCAAATCATTGAAGATAGTATCAAAACTATCCATCAACAAGTCGGCAATGATGATGTGTTGCTAGGGCTTTCTGGCGGTGTCGACTCATCAGTTGTGGCGGCATTATTACACCGCGCTATTGGCAAGCAATTAACCTGTGTATTTGTTGATAACGGTCTGCTTCGTCAAAATGAAGGCGATGATGTTATGGCTATGTTTGCTAAAAACATGGGCATCAAAGTAATTCGTGTTGATGCTGAACAACGTTTCTTAGATGAATTGGCTGGCGAAAATGACCCAGAGAAAAAACGCCGCATTATCGGCCGTGTTTTTGTAGAAATTTTTGAAGAAGAATCTAATAAATTAACAAATGTAAAATGGTTGGCTCAAGGTACAATCTACCCAGATGTAATTGAATCTGCCGCAGCTAAAACAGGCAAAGCCCAAGTCATTAAAACACATCATAATGTCGGTGGCCTACCAAAACATATGACATTAAAATTGCTTGAACCTTTGCGCGAACTCTTTAAAGATGAAGTCCGCAAACTTGGTGTTGAGTTAGGCTTACCTCGTGATATGGTTTATCGTCACCCTTTCCCCGGTCCGGGCTTAGGTGTTCGCATCATAGGTGAAGTTAAAAAAGAATATGCTGATTTATTACGTAAAGCTGATAAAATTTTTATTGATGAACTCTACGCTCACGATTTATACGACAAAACCAGTCAAGCCTTCGCCGTATTCCTGCCTGTTAAGTCAGTGGGCGTAATGGGTGATGGTCGTCGTTATGATTATGTGGTGTCGCTACGCGCAGTAGAAACAATTGATTTTATGACAGCACGTTGGGCACATCTCCCTTATGACTTCTTGGGTCTGGTCTCTAACCGAATCATTAATGAAGTTGAAGGCATTTCCCGTGTCACTTATGATATTTCTGGCAAACCGCCAGCAACAATTGAGTGGGAATAGAACGCTATCATCTACTAGTGAGTGGTCGCGTCCAAGGCGTAGGCTATCGTTATTCCACTAGAAATTTTGCTTCAAAGCTAGGTCTAGTCGGTTGGGTAAAAAACCGAGATGATGGCAAAGTGGAAATCGTTGCCGAAGGTGATAAAATTAGCCTAGAAGAATTAGTTGAGTGGACAAAACACGGGCCTCGTTTTTCCAAAGTCGATACCGTTAATGTTGAGCAACGGCCGACAAGTGGCGAATTTTCAGATTTTAATATTTATTAACAAATAAAGGACAGTTATGGCTTACAATCGCTTTACACTTGGTAGTTTTTTGATTCGCCTCATTTTTGCCTTAGTACTTGTTTATGCCAGCTATAACCCTAGTGGCTATAGCCTATTTCACTGGGCAAAACAAGCCTTATTTAATGGCGAACTGGCTATTACACCACCTTTTGCGATGGCCTCAGTCATCCTGCTCATTGGCTGGACGGTATATATTCGTGCCACCTTCCGCTCGCTAGGCGCGTTTGGTTTGGCCTTAGTGGCTGCCTTTTTTGGCATTATCATTTGGTGGCTAATTGACCTAGGTTGGATTGGTCTTGATAGCACCTCCGTTATCACTTATATTCTGCTGTTTCTGCTGGGCGCTATTCTCGCCACCGGCATGTCTTGGTCTCATATTCGCCGTAGAATATCTGGACAAGCTGATGTTGATGAAATTAATGAATAAAGAGCAATAAAAAAGGCAGCTTTCGCTGCCCTTCATTTTAATCTACATAAGTAAATTCATCGTACACAT
>CAYSGK010000164.1:0-4659 GCA_964430395.1 uncultured Methylophaga sp. | reverse complement strand
CCTATGATATGCCCGCTTGCTTTTAGTAAGACAGTTGCACTCGCATTGGTAGTTTGGATGGTATTATCGAGTGCTATATTTCTACCATAAAAAGTCATGGCACCTGCTGTGGTAATGTTATCTGTGAGGAATATATCAGCCGTGTTGGTGCTTTTTCCTACAGTAAATGAACCTAGTGTTGCGCCAAAGTTCCAGTCATTATCTAGTGTAAAAGCTTGAGAAAAGGCTGCATTTTCTGACTCAAGGGTTAAGCTACCGGTGCTTTGGATAGCGATACTTCCCGCACCGGCATTAATATTTCGTTGATAAATTCTATCGGCTTGAATTAAAATATTTCCAGAGTAAGCATTGGTTCCGTCATAACCCATGCGAATATTATTTGCTCCATTACTCGCTGCCAAACGGATACCTGCTGTATATGTTCCTTGCGTATTGTTGGTGTTAGTACCTAAGAGGTTTATATTTCCACTTTGAGAGATCACATTAATATTTGAGAGGGTAGAATTCGCTTGAAGTTGTACGCCTGAGCTATCCGTATTTGTCGTGTTTTGAAAGTTTGCTGTACCGTCAAAGGTGATATCGCCACTGACTGTTTTAATGTTTACATCTCGTGATGCTCCACCATCTGCAATGATAACGACACCATGTCGCCAGTTACTGAATGTACCGGCTGTATCCTCACCTGTTCCTGTTATGTTGATATTTCCGGTTGTGGATTCTATGCTTAGTGCACTCGTTTGAGATCTTATATCTACACCGGTACCATTTGTGAATTTCCCATTGATGCTACCAATGATATCAATGTCACCTGCGCCCGAGCTTATATTTGAATTGTATATACGCACACCTTGGTTAATACCATTTCCATCGCCTACTTCATTAGAATTCCCCCAAAGTTTAATGTTGCCACCATTGGTGTTAATGTTTGCCCCATCTAAAGTCAAACCTGCAACATCATCAAAAGCTGTTGTTATGGCAATATCTCCAACTGTAATTGCTGTTGCACCTGTGTAAGGAGTCCACAGAGTATCCATACCTCCACCGCCTATCCATAAACCACCACCGTTGGTACTTATCGTACCATTGATAATTATTTCATCCCCTAAATTAGCGTCCGTATCCCCACGAAAAACTACATTTAACTTTCCGCTAGAAGAGCTAATGGTTTTACCTCCAAACAGGGTTATATCACCCACTGCTTTAAGCGTAAGTGTTCTATCTCCTGCTCCTGTATAAGCGATGTTGTCATTGACTTGAAGGGCATAAGGCGCACCTGTTCCAAATATCTCAACATTGCTAGAGAGTAATGAAGTAGCAATACTTGCCCCCGTAATATCACCACCACTGGCTGCGATATTGTAAGCGACTGGATCAAGCAGCCATAAACCTGCTTCGTTATCTTCGGCTAAGGTATTTACTTTTACCTCGGTAGTGTTTAAATAATGACCTGAGGTTTCTACTTTACCACCACGACCACCATTGGCACCGCTTTGTGCTTTAATCTCACCATGAACTTCGGTAACGGATTGAGCATCTGTAATATCTGACCACAATACCACTTTACCGCCATCGCCATTATCCGTTGCGCTCGCATCAATTTCTGCACCACTTTCCATCGTGACAGTGGTAGCTTGGTGCATATTTCCTGTGCCTTGCCAGTCGCCCCCAATCAGAATTTCACCACCGCCAGTTGCACCTTTGGCCTCGGTTTTTGATGAGTTAGCAAGCTGAATATCATCACCTTCAAGCAGAATGCGTCCGCCTTTACTCACTAGGCTATTGGCTTCGATAACCCCCGTTTGATTGACGACTGATTGGGTCAAAGTGTTGGCTGATTGAGCAGAGAGAATAACCGTGCCACTATCAACTTGAATTAAACCCTGGTTATTGATTTCAGCATCAATTGCACCTTGTTCGATGCTATAAGTAATGAGTTTGTCGCCATTAAAATCAAGGTTAACTTTATTGCCTGAAAGTAGGGCAGTGCTACCTTTCGGCGTAGATATGGTACCCGTGTTTTCAACTTGAGGGGCGATAAAGGCGACATAACCACCGTCTTTTGTTTTGATTTGTCCTGCATTACTGACAGTGCCGGTATTACCATTAGTAAAATTGGCTTGACCATTGTTAAAGTCATCATCGGATAATGCAAGTGATGAAGCTACTAAACCGCCCACATCAACGCGTGCAGATTCACCAAAGATCACCCCTGAAGGATTAAGCAAATAAATCTGACCGTTAGCCTTAAGTGAACCCATAATTTGAGTAGGATCAGTTGATTGAATACGGTTTAATGCCACGCTGGCACTGTTGGGCTGATTAAATTGCACACTGGCATCTCGGCCAATATCAAAGCGTTGCCAGTTTGTAATTAATCTATTTGTCGATTGATTAATGGTCA
Organism: uncultured Methylophaga sp.; assembly: GCA_964430395.1. Lineage (GTDB taxonomy): Bacteria > Pseudomonadota > Gammaproteobacteria > Nitrosococcales > Methylophagaceae. The sequence goes on along the minus strand of CAYSGK010000164.1, from coordinate 2,258 downwards.
TTTGAGCACCATTTTGTGAAATGGTGGCTTGCCCTGATGTAATTTGACTGCCAGTGGGCAGGGCATTAGGCAATGGATCAGCATACAGTGAGGGTGATAAAAAGCTGACTGCAATAATAAATATAGCAGTAAGTGGGCAATATTTGTCAATCAGAGAGGCAAAATATTGCCGACTTATTTGTCCAATAGTAGGGGGTATTAACTGTATCTTCATGTTAAAAATACGCCGAAAAACTAAGCCAAACACGGCTTTTATCATCTTTTCCATCAGAATCATTGCCTTGTGGATCAGCTAAAGGGTTAGAGCCAATTTTGTGTGCCCATTGCAGTCGCACATCATATTTATTGGCTTTATTGACAGAAATGCCAATACCGTAACCCGAGAGGGAATAGCTATTTTTTGTAGTTAAATTTAAATTTCGATCATTATGAAAGCGTCGAATACGACCCCAATCATAGAAGGTTTGTACATTAAATGAGCCAAAAACAGGGTGAAACCCCAGTTGATAATACGCTTCTAACGTTGCGCGAACACCATCATCACCGGTTGCTTCACTGTTTGGATAAGCGCGAACACCTGTTGGGCCACCAAGTTGAAATTTTTCTGAACTATCAAGATTTTTAGATGCAAATTGACCATGAAGTGAGCCTACCAATATCAGGCGATTAGTACCGTATTGGACGCGTGTGGCAGACCACGATAACTTTTGGAAATCCCCTTGAGTATTGGGGCCTATAGCAGATTGATCTTGTGCTAGATTAATAGCATTATTTGATAGATCTAACTCGCCTGAACTTATAGAAAAATTAGCCAAGGTATAGCCGCCACCCCAAATGCGGTCATTGTGTTTAAGGTTTAAACCTATTGTGGCAATATCGAGCTGTTTGTCACTGGTTTCTGTGCCGAATGATTCATTATAGAAATCTTTGCGGTCATAACTGCCCGTAAGATAAAGACTCTGTTTTCGCGTTCGGATAAGAGGGTAACGTAGATTAACATTCCATGTTTTAGCATCACCTTTAGCATCAAGTACTTTTAGTTCTTTGCCTATGCCATAATTGAGATAGCTGTAATTAATGGCACCACGTAGGCCACTTACGCCAAGCGGAATGGCATAATTTAGATTAATATAATTATAATCACCATTGCTTGCCTTAGTGCCTGACAAGGCGAACTGATCGCCAAATCCTGTTAAGTTATTTAAGTTAACATTAACTGTTGCCCGTTTACTGCCTGTATAGCGTGAGCCGTAGTTATCATATCTAAGATTACTATTGAATAATGATGCTTCTGCAAGATTGAGTTCAATCCTGGTTGTACCCGGTGACGCGCCTTGTTTTAAATTTGCATTAGCCGTTATTCCGGGTAGATCATTAAGTAGTAACAGACCGCGTTCAAGCTGTTGTTGCTTTAAAGGCTGGTTAGGCGGAAGCGCATTATCTATAATGCGTTTGGTATAATCGGGACGAAGCCGAAGGTTGTTACCATTGATTAAAATACAGTCATCACTCTCTAGCAAACCTTCTTGAATGGCAATAGTGACAATGCCATCAGTGACATCTTGTTTGGGTAAATAGGCTCGAGCAAGAAAATAGCCATGTTGTTGGTAGAAGTTGGTAATAATATTGGCGGCTTGTTGTAGATCACTTATGCTGAGATGCGTATTGATATAGTTATCTAATAAGGCAAGCAAGCGCTTATGACTGAACGCTGTGGTCTCACCCCTTATTTTAAAGGTATGAACAAAAACAGTTACCTGATCTGTTGCGGGCGGCTTAATAGGTGGCTTTTCTTCTAATTGCGGTTCTTCTAACGGTGTTGGTGGTAGACGATCCAAGTTTTGCTGTTGTTGCAATAATGTACCCGCATCAGGGATCACTTGTGCATATGCCATGTTTCCACCCATAATAAGTAATGATGCAATAAATATTAAAATCCAATTCACGTACAGCTGATCCTAAAAGATACAAATAATGTAAGAAAAAGGCAAAAACCATACCAAACATAAGGTGATAGCGATGCCGCTTACAATAATTATCGGTATTTCCTTATAGAACTTGAGGTTAAGCGCTTTAAGCACATTAATAATGAGAAGCAGTTAGAAAATTAAGCGATTACATGCGCTTTCTAGGTGATTGTGAGACGTGTTTAACATTTGGGTATATACTTTCGCTACCGCATAATTAAGGCAAAATAAGAATTTCTATGGGTACACATTTAACAGAGCAGGCTTTTTCGTCATTGCCTTTGCATGAAA
>CAYSGK010000163.1:0-4718 GCA_964430395.1 uncultured Methylophaga sp. | reverse complement strand
CATTATCTGCATTTTAATTTCTTTGATATATCAGGGAACTTTTCCCTATAATTTATACTCTTACTATTTGAAATTACTAGTTAATGTTACTATACCAGAAATAATTATTCGGAGGCCGCTTGTACAATGACAAATGATGTAGCCCAATACAATTTAGCTTTAGCGCCAATTGATAACTTAAATTCATACTCTAAGTTAGTTCATAGCACGCCGCTTTTAACCGCTGAAGAAGAATATGATCTTGCAACACGCTTGCAAGCAGATGGTGATGTGGAAGCCGCACAACGTCTAATATTGTCACATTTACGTTTTGTGAATCGCATTGCCAAAGGCTATAGCGGTTATGGTTTGCCCGTTGCCGATTTAGTCCAAGAAGGTAATATCGGTTTGATGAAAGCCGTTAAACGCTTTGACCCAACTAAAGGTGTACGCTTGGTGTCTTTTGCTGTGCATTGGATCCGTGCTGAAATTCATGAATATGTGATCCGTAACTGGCGTATTGTTAAAATTGCTACAACAAAAGCGCAACGTAAATTATTCTTTAATCTTCGCGGTGCTAAAAAACGCTTAGGTTGGTTAAATCAAGAAGAAATTGAAGCTGTTGCAAATGATTTAGGTGTGACGCCTGATAATGTGATTGAAATGGAACGTCGATTGGCTTCTCCTGATGCCTCGTTCGATTTACCTGCTGATGTTGATGATGATGAAAACACGTTTTCACCTGCCGCTTATTTAACCGGCCCTGAAACATTAGATCCATCATTACAGTTGGAACAAACAGATTATACTGATTTCCAAAACCAACGACTTACCAATGCCTTAGGCACATTGGATGAACGTAGTCGCGACATTATTAGTCAGCGTTGGTTAAATAATGATGAAAAAGCAACATTGCATACCTTAGCTGATAAGTATGATGTTTCAGCAGAACGTATTCGCCAAATCGAAAATAATGCAATGAAAAAACTAAAAGCATTGATGCTTTAACTTTAAATTGTTGCTGATAAACACAAGAAAGCCCACATAAAGTGGGCTTTCTTATTTTTAGTTAAGAATAAACTACTAACGTTCTAATAGTGGTTTTTTACCTTCTTTTCCATCCCACTCTTCTGCATCGGCAGGTGGATCTTTTTGTTCTGAAATCACTGGCCATACTTTTGCTAGCTCTTCATTAATTTCTAAGAATTCAGCTTGTTCATCCGGCAAGTCATCTTCTGAGAAAATGGCCTCGGCAGGGCACTCGGGCTCGCACAAAGTACAATCAATACACTCTTCAGGATCAATAACAAGAAAGTTAGGGCCTTCATGGAAACAATCCACAGGGCAAACTTCTACACAATCGGTATATTTACATTTAATACAATTTTCAGTGACAATAAATGTCATTTTACTACTCCAATTTACTGATTCTATCGTAGCCAACCACAATAACTTTTATATTGGATCGCAACGCAACGCACACATTTTACATTATTTCAGCAACTTTGCCCTAAAAATAGTGCCATATTTTCTACATCAGAAATAAGCTTTTAAGGTATCATTAACTTAAATCAAGACTTAGGGAATATTATTATGCGCCGCATTTTGACCATTATCATTTTTATTATTGTATTTGCTGTAGGCATCACCTTTTCAGCGATTAACAACGATCCGGTTACCATTAATTATTATCTTGGTACGCTGTCACTCCCTCTTTCTATCGTTGTTGTTCTATCAATTGTTATAGGGATTATATTGGGTGCATTAGCCATATTTGTCGGCACGCTACAACTACGCTATGAAAACCGCCGTTTGCATAAAAAGCTTGAAACGTCTGAACAAGAAATAAATAGCCTCCGCATTTTACCGCTTACGGATGAGCACTAAGCCTACTCATTATGAATGTAGAATGGTTACTACTCCTTCTGCCTATTGCAGCTCTATCTGGCTGGCTTTCGGCGCGTAGTCATTTTAAACATCAGCGTGCTTCGCAAAAAAATGCCTTTGACCCTGAATATTTTAAAGGCTTAAACTTCTTATTAAATGAACAGCCTGATAAAGCCATCGATGTCTTTATTAAATTGCTTGAAGTAAATAGTGAAACTGTTGAAACGCACTTAGCTTTGGCCAATTTATTTCGTAGGCGAGGTGAAACCGATCGTGCTATTCGTATTCACCAAAACCTCATTGCAAGACCCACATTAACCCCACCGCAACGCGATCAAGCTCTAGTTGAGTTAGGGCTCGATTATATGAATGCCGGCGTGCTTGACCGTGCCGAATCACTTTTTCTCGAATTACTGACTAAGCCCTCTCCTCCTATTCAAGCTTATAAGCAATTACAGCGCATTTATGAGCAAGAAAAAGATTGGCCGCAAGCTATTGAAATGGCAAAAAAAATTCAAAAATTAAATCCGGATGAAATGGGGCAGATTATTGCGCAATTTTATTGTGAATTGGCCACCCAGCATAGACACACCACGAACAAATCCTTTATGTTTCTCAAACAAGCAAATCATTATGATGCAAACTGTGTTCGCGCCATGTTATTGGAGGCAGATCTACATATTGCAGCTAGAAACTACCGTAAAGCAATAAAGTGTTTGTTACATATTGAGCAGCAAAACCATCATTATCTCGCCGAAGCATTGCCTCAATTATTAACCTGTTATCAGCAACTTAATAATTTACCTTCATTTGAAAAATGGTTAAATTATTTGCTCACACGCCACCCTAATTTAACCAGTGCCCGCCTTATGCTTACACAAGTTACCCAGCTCCAGCATGGCAGCCAAGCAGCACAAAATTATTTGCATAAGCAGTTGCACTCGCACCCTTCTGTTGAGGGTTTGCATGCCTTGATTTCATTAGGTGAGCCTTCAAACCCTATTTTAGTGCCTTTGATACGCGATATTACATCGACAATGATTCGCCATGGAGATCGCTATACTTGCCAGCATTGTGGCTTTTCGGGTAAAACAATGCATTGGCACTGCCCTGGTTGCAAACGATGGGGCACAATTAAACCTACAGAAATTCATCTTTCTGCTTTAGAAACTTTATTGGAGTCATCTTCATGAGTGATATTCAAATCTATCACAACCCTCGTTGTAGCAAATCTAGACAAACGCTGGCATTGCTTCAAGAACAAGGGCTACAACCGCGAATTATTGAATATATTAAAACGCCACCCACAACTGAGGTATTAACTGAAGTTCTTGCTCAGCTTGATTTCAGTGCCCGCGACTTGCTTCGCAAAGGCGAGGCTGTCTATAAAGAACTTAATTTAGCTGATAAATCATTAACTGATCAACAGCTTATTGAGGCGATGATCGCACACCCAAAATTAATCGAACGCCCTATTGTTATTCACAATGGCAAAGCTAAAATTGGCCGTCCACCAGAATCCGTGCTTGAACTTTTATGATTGAAATTCTAGTTTTATATTACAGCCAATCAGGTCATGTTAGAGATATGGCTGAACACATTGCTCGCGGTATAGAGCTTGTGAATGGCTGTTCTAGTCGATTACGAACTGTAGCTAAAATCTCAACTGTATGTGAAGCAACTGAGGACAACATCCCCGATCAAGGCCATCTTTACGCCACCCCTGACGATTTAAAACAATGTGCCGGTCTTGTGATGGGTAGCCCCACTCGCTTTGGTAATATGGCGGCACCATTAAAGTATTTTATAGATTCCACTAGCGATGTTTGGCTCTCTGGTTCATTAATAGGTAAACCTGCTGCCGTATTCACCTCAACTGGCAGCTTGCATGGCGGCCAAGAATCAACCTTGCTTTCAATGATGTTGCCGCTAATGCATCACGGCATGGTGCTGATGGGCTTGCCTTATAGCGAAAAAGCATTAATGACAACAAGCGATGGTGGCACACCCTACGGTGCCAGTCATTTAGCAGGAATCAACAATGATCGCCCATTAAGCGATAATGAGGCTCAATTATGTCAAGCATTGGGGCAACGCATTGCCACAACAGCACTCGCTCTACAGGATAAATAATGGTTTCAGTTTATAAAAATATCGCCCTAGCCAGTTTTTTTGGCTTAATGATTACTTTAATTTGTTGGATCACCCTTGGCGAACACAGCGAAAACTACCCAACATCGGGATTTCTACTTATCGCTTTAGTCCCTTTGTTATTTCCACTGCGCGGTCTTTTGCATGGCAAACCTTACACACATGCTTGGACGACGTTTCTAATGCTTTTGTATTTCTCGCATGGTATTGGTGAAATGTATAGCGCTGAAGGCTTTAGTTTATATCCAAGTTTAGAGGTATTTTTTAGCTTCTTAAGCTTTGTCGCCTCGATTACCTTTATCAAATTAAACGCTAGAATGCGTCGCAATTCACAGAAAACACAATAGCTTCAGTATAGAATTATAGCTAACGCTATGATTTGGAGGCTAATTATGAGCACAATTACCGCATTTCAATCTGGATTATCAGGTATTCAATCAGGCATGCAAAGCCTAAACCGCAATGCTGCAAAAATCGCTAATGCTGAAACACTGCAATCTGGTGGCGATCTAACAGAACCACTTGTTAATATGATTCGTGATGAACACCAAGTGAAAGCTTCTGCCAAAGTGATTGAGGCAAGTAGCTCAATGATGGGCACACTTTTGGATATAAAAGTGTAATAACGTTCAATAAATAATCATGATTATCACTGCTGTTACAAGCCCGCTTACCTCTACAGCACCCAAACGCACCCCTGT
>CAYSGK010000162.1:0-4747 GCA_964430395.1 uncultured Methylophaga sp. | reverse complement strand
TTAATAAAGACCCAGTTGAGATTTTGATCTTTACTGGGTTTTTTATTGCCTAAAAACTTTGTTGTTCAATCGTGTCACTGTATTATAGTGTGATGGAAATAATTTCTCGATTTATTGATTTATGCCTTTTCAGAGCTAGTCCGTCTGATTTACCTGTATCCCAAAGCTTATTAAAAATAACCTTGCTCAGTTACTTTGCCTTAGGCGTAATTATCAACCAATTGGATGCAACTTGGCTTACAAGTTTCTTCGTTAGCTTGGCTGATGTGTTTATCATGATAATGGCCGCTTATTTGCTACTTAACTATCGTGGTTTGCAAGCAAGATATACACAAACGCTAACGGCTTTGGCAGGTACAGGTTGTTGTATTTCTATTATTGGCCTTCCAATTCTCTGGCAGTTTTATCAACTTGAACCTGAACAGCAGGCTGTTAGTTTTTTATTTTTGCTGCTAGTTGTACTTTTGCTTTGGAGCCTAATGATTACCGCACAAATTTTCCGGAATTCACTCGGTGTTAAACCTGGAATGGCTATGATGCTAACGATTATGTACATCATTGTTTCAATGGTGGTAACAGGATTAATTATGTCAGGAGCGGTATAAATGCATATCCATATATTAGGTATTTGCGGTACATTTATGGGGGGTGTTGCGTTACTAGCTCGCGAATTAGGCATAACCGTTTCTGGCTCCGATGCCAATGTCTATCCACCGATGAGTGATCAGCTTGAAGCGGCGGGCATCACATTACAAGAAGGCTATTTGCCAGAACACTTAGACCCCGCACCTGATTTAGTGGTGATGGGTAATGCCATGTCACGGGGTAATCTTGCTGTTGAATATGTACTTAATAAAGGTTTGCCTTATGTATCTGGCCCACAGTGGTTGGCCGAACAGGTATTAAAAGATAAATGGGTGCTAGCGGTTTCGGGTACACATGGTAAAACCACAACCAGTAGTATGCTTGCTTGGATTTTGCATGATGCCGGTATGGCACCGGGATTTTTAATCGGCGGTGTGCCTGAAAATTTTGGTGAAACAGCATGCTTAGGTAAAACGCCCTTTTTTGTAATTGAAGCCGATGAATATGACACCGCTTTTTTCGATAAGCGATCAAAATTTATACATTATCACCCAAGAACGTTAGTCATTAATAATCTGGAATTTGATCATGCTGATATTTTTGATGATTTAGCTGCTATTCAAAAACAATTCCATCATGTTATTCGCACCGTGCCATCAGAAGGATTATTGATCACGCCCTCTCATGTCGATGCGATTGATGCAGTCATTCGAATGGGATGTTGGACACCGCAGCAAACTATCGGTTTAAATGAAGGCAAATTACGGGCTGAAAATATTGCTGAAGATGGTAGTCAATTTGATGTGGTAGTTGATGGCGAGCGAACAGGGCATGTCGATTGGTCATTGATTGGTATGCATAATGTTAATAATGCTTTAGCGGCTATTGCCGCAGCGCATCATGTTGGCGTAACAATTGAGCAAGCCTGTGAAGCATTAGTACAATTTAAAGGTATTAAACGTCGCTTGGAACTCCGAGGGAAAGTGAATGGTGTATCTGTGTATGATGATTTTGCCCATCATCCAACAGCCATTGCCACTACGCTTGCAGGTTTACGCGCTAATGTTGGTAAGCAAAAGATTATTGCTATATTAGAACCAAGATCAAATACCATGAAAATGGGCGTGCATCAGCAAACATTAGCCGATTCATTAAAAGCGGCCGATCAAATAATCTTATTTGAAGATGCAGGTTTAGATTGGTCATTATCAGAAATCACAGAACAACTAGGTGATAAGGCGAGAGTAGAAGCAAGTATTGATACAATTGTTAAACGAGCGACGGCAATGGCTCAAGAAGGTGATCATATTTTAGTAATGAGCAATGGTGGTTTTGGCGGAATTCATCAAAAATTATTGGACAGCCTATCACATGAATAAACAGATAGCCTTAGCATTAACAGGCGCATCAGGTGCACCGTATAGTAAACGATTGCTAGAAGTCCTATTTGAACAAAATATAACAGTTCATTTAATGATTTCTGCCGCAGCCAGGATTGTATTTGCTGACGAGTTAGATTGGAAACTGCCTGCTCGAGCCAGTGATGTTCAAAAAATGCTAGTGGATGAATTCAAATGTGATCCTGAGCAGTTAAAAGTCTACGGTGAACAACAATGGAGCTCACCGCTGGCCAGTGGCTCACATCAAATTGAAACAATGATAATCTGCCCGTGTACCATGGGCACACTATCAGCTGTGGCATGTGGCAGTAGTGATAACCTGATTAACCGTGCCGCAGATGTAATGATTAAAGAAAACCGACAATTGATCATTGTGCCAAGAGAAGCACCATTTTCAGCCATTCACTTAGAGAATATGCTTAAACTAGCTAGGCTCGGTGTCTGTGTTTTGCCACCAAGCCCTGGTTTTTATTTTAAGCCTACGCAATTATCCGAAGTGATCGATTTTGTGGTGGCTAAAATATTAGACCAAGCAAAAATAGAACATAGTTTAATGCCTCGCTGGGGTGAATAGCGATTATAGACGATGTAATGGCTCCATTTTAGAATCATTATGTTTGTCTGAATGCTGATTTTTAATATTGTCTAAAAAGGCATGTAAAAACTGCTCGCCTTGCCAAACACCTTCTTTTTTATTGGAATAGAGGTGTTGCTGTAATTGGCGGAGCTCTTCTTGTAACTCAGCGCTACACAATGATTTAATCTCACTGAGCTTGGATGTATTGTAATGGTGTTCTGCCCATTTTATAAAGGCATGTTGGCAGGCTTGAGGATCATTCTTTTTGCAGCTTTCTTTCACCTCTTTAAGCGCATTTTCATTATGTGTTTTAGACGATATTATCTCCGATTGCTCGCTGGCTGCTCTTTTTGCACGTAGTTTTAATAAATAAAATAAAGTAATGATCCACAATAAGCCTAATACGATAGCTAAAACTTGCCAGAAATAAGCAGGCTGTTGTTTAATAGCTATGGCTTTATCAACAGAGTTTTGTTTTATATTATCCGGTTTTGCAGGTGTCGTAGTCGCCGCATTTGTAGGAGGTAACACCGCGGGTGGGGTTGTGCCTGCTATGGCAATAGCTGTTAACGTAGTTGCGGGTAAACGTGCTATTTCTACTTTTTGAGTTTGTGTATTAAACCAAGGGATCTCAATAGCGGGTAATGTATATTGCCCTGCTTTTGAAGGAATAAACGCTATTTTTTGTTGGCGAACAGTTGTGATTCCTGCGGGACTTTTTTGTTCATTATCTGAGACTTGATCAGGGTATTGCTTAACAGCTGGATCAGGGCTATTGAATGATATTTTTGGCAATTGGCTTGCCATCGCACCTGAGGCGGTTAGTGTAATAGTGCGTGTAAGTGGTTCACCGACATTCACTTTAACATCTTGATTTGACCACGACTGCTGAATGGTTAAGTCTTTTACGGGTAACCACTGTGAATCTTGATAGTTTGTAGGAATGGGGAGCACGTTTATCTGAACAGCTTCAGACGAAACACGTTCAGTTTTAGTATTTTGTAGATTAAAGAAATTATCAAAACGGGAAAAGGGATCGCTATTAACTGCAATTTGTGCCGTTAGTGTGACTGGTGGAATCTCCAATGTACCGCTGCGTTGGGGGAAAATAGCATAATTACGCTCTGTCACAAGATATTGTTGCCCTTTAATTTGGGTTCTATAGCTGTTTTCAGACAAACTTTCAACAACGGCATCTTCAATTTTAGGTTCAGAAAGCGTTGCCTGTGCTAATTGTATACGTTGATAAAATCGCACTGTGTAGATGATTTGTTGTTGGACATAACTAGTAGCTGAAGATGCTTCAACCTCTAGAAAAAGCTTATCATTTCTATTTGTGGAGGTACTTGATTTAGCGTCAACCGTGAGTTGAACAGGTGAAGAGGCATCATTACCAAAATGAATAGCAGGAATGGTTAATGTGCCACTTCTTTTTGCCATAACCGTTAAGATCCATTTAGTGCTGTGGCTGGATTTACCGTTTATCCAAGATGATTGTGTACTTTGTTGTTGATTTAAAATATCAAAGTCTTGTTTCAAGGGGCTAAAATCGGGTTGTCCATCGGGTGATTCTGATGAACTAAAGGTGAGTTGAAATGACTCATTCATTGCTACAGGTACGCGATCGATGCCAACTTGAATTTTAGCGGCTTCACTGCTTAGCGAAAAACATAACAAAAAGAGAGTAAGCACTAATGTATGCCACTGATATTTTAAAACTAGTTTAGTTTTATCGTGAGATTGTGCGGTCATTACCATGATTTATCCTGTTGTTGTCTCTGTTTGCGTTGGCTGTATTGATATTTGAATTTACGCTTCAATAAACCAGATGGATCATCTGGAATACGTTGTAACCATTGTGCATTAGCTTGTTCTTTTTCAGAAGGCTGTTGTTTTGGTGAAGCATTAATAGGTCCTTGTGCTGATGGTTTTTTATCTGTATTAGACTGGTTTTGTTTCTCAGTTGTACTTTTTGACTGTTCTTGCTCTTGTTTTTTCTGATTATCCTGCTCCGTTTGTTTGTCAGCAGCGTGTTGTTCGGGATCTGATTTCTTATTTTGTTGCTCATCATTATTCTGAGCATGTTGTGGCTGATCGCTAGATGAGCTTTGTTCTTTATTTTGTTTTCCAGCATCATTTTGCTGTTGCTGTTGCTGTTGCTGTTGCTGTTGCTGTTGCTGTTGCT
>CAYSGK010000161.1:2204-4751 GCA_964430395.1 uncultured Methylophaga sp. | reverse complement strand
ATTAGACAATTTAAGAAACTTTATGTATCAGTACGATAACTATGATCAGACGATGGTGGATCAGCGGGTAGCGCAATACCGTGACCAAACACGTCGTTTTTTAGCGGGTGAATTAACAGAGGAACAGTTCAGGCCTTTGCGGTTGATGAATGGTCTTTATGTTCAGATCCATGCGCCAATGTTGCGTGTAGCTATTCCTTATGGGCTTATGTCATCAAGACAAGTACGTAAAATTGCTGATATCTCTCGTCGTTATGATAAGGGCTATGTCCATTTTACAACGCGTCAGAACTTTCAATTAAACTGGCCTGCACTAGAAACTGTGCCTGATATTTTAGCTGAATTAGCCTCAGTGCAAATGCATGCGATTCAAAGTAGTGGTAACTGTATTCGTAATACAACGTCTGATCAATTAGCGGGCATTAATGCCAATGAAATCGAAGATCCGCGCCCGTGGTGTGAGATTATTCGTCAGTGGTCTACATTTCATCCCGAGTTTGCCTATTTGCCACGTAAGTTTAAGATAGCCGTTATTGGTGGCAAAGAAGATCGTGCGGCTACAAAATTACATGATATTGGTTTGCATCTAGTCAAAAATAATGAAGATGAAATTGGCTTTGAAGTGTTAGTAGGTGGTGGTTTAGGTCGCACACCCATCTTAGGTCAACAGATTAGACCATTCTTAGAAAAGAAAGATTTACTGTCTTATTTAGAAGCTATCTTGCGTGTTTATAACAGACTCGGTCGCCGTGATAATAAATATAAAGCACGGATTAAAATCACGGTTAGGGAGCATGGAATTAATCATATTCGTGAGTTAGTTGAAGCAGAATGGGTGCACATTCGCGAGCAACTTGAGCTTGATGATAAAGAAATTGAACGTGTCAAAAAACATTTCACTGAACCTGATTATGATGGCACTGCGAGTGATGATGAAAGCTTTGAAAAAATGCAGGCTGAAGATGCAGACTTTGCAGCATGGCTTAAACAAAATATTGTTGAACATAAAGTTGCTGGTTATAAAGCCGCCTATATTTCATTAAAATCGCCTACAGCGCCACCAGGCGATGTATCTGCCGAGCAGTTAGATATTATTGCCGATTTAGCGGATGAATTTAGTCTTGGCGAAGTGCGTTCAACACATAATCAAAATTTATTATTGAGTGATGTGAAGCAGGGCGATCTTTATGCCTTGTGGTGTCAGTTAAAATCAAATAATTTAGCGACAGCAAATATTAATACCTTAACTGATATGATTTGTTGCCCAGGTTTAGATTTTTGTGGTCTAGCAAATGCAACGTCTATTCCATTGGCAAAAGAAATTACCGACCGTTTTGATGACTTAGATTATCTTTATGATTTAGGTGATATTAAAATCAAAATGTCGGGTTGTATGAATGGCTGTGCGCACCAAAGTGTTGGTCATATTGGCATTTTAGGTGTCGATAAAAAAGGTGAAGAATGGTATCAATTTACTTTGGGAGGTAGTTCCGAAGAAGATGCTTCACTAGGTCAACGGTTGGGGCGGGCTATTCCTAAAGATAAAGTGCTTGAAACGGTTGAAACATTAATCGATGTGTTTAAAGATCTTCGGCATGATGATGAATTATTCTTAGCTACAGTGCGACGCGTTGGTGTTGACCCGTTTAAGGAGCGTGTTTATGCAGATAATTAAAGATCGCAAAATTGTTGAAGACAATTGGCTGCATTTAGATGATGAAGCAGCAGATTTGGTTTTGGGTAACATTACAGTAACATTAGAACGGTGGCAAGCCGAACATGAATTGTTAGTCAAACATGAAGGAAGTTTAGGTCTGAGATTAAATGGTGATGATCCATTAGAAGAGATTATTCCCGACTTAGATAAATTCGAATTAATTGTGCTTAACTTTCCTGCTTTTACTGATGGACGCTGTTATTCTTTTGCGCGTTTATTACGTGACCGTTATGACTATAAAGGTGAAATCAGAGCACAAGGAGACATATTGTATGATCAACTTTATTATATGTCGCAATGTGGTATCAATAGCTTTGAAATGGCAAATCCACAACAGCTAGCTGATGCATTAGCCGCATTTGATGATTTTAGTGAAAATTACCAAGCTACGGCATTAAAGCCCGATCCTTTATATCGTCGACGCTAGTCTTTGTAAAACATAAAATCTGTACACTTTCCTAGATTGTTTGGGTATAGTGCAAGCAATTACTGTTTTAATCTAAGGTCGATTTCGTAATGGCTGTTTACGCAATAGGTGATGTTCAAGGTTGTTTCGATGAACTACAAAAGTTACTTGAGTTTTTAGAGTTTGATCCAAGTCTTGATCAGATCTGGTTAGTAGGCGACCTCGTTAATCGAGGCCCAAATTCAGCTGACGTGTTGCGTTTTGCAAAGAAGATGGGGCCAGACGTTGTCAAAGTAGTACTCGGTAATCATGACCTACACCTTTTAGCCACTGCTGCGGGAATCAATGAACATAATCATCATATGGATACGATGGAATCTATATTAGATGCAGGTGATCGAGAAGAATTGATTACATGGCTTCG
>CAYSGK010000161.1:0-2104 GCA_964430395.1 uncultured Methylophaga sp. | reverse complement strand
CATGGTGCAACTGAAAGTGATATTGATTTAGCGCGTGTGCCGGGTGCAGTTGAAATTCCATTAGCGGTACAACGTATGGGACGAACAGGTAAATACGATGCAATCATTGCATTAGGTGCCGTTATTCGTGGTGGTACACCGCATTTTGACTATGTTGCCGGAGAATGTGCCAAAGGTCTTGGTCAATTAACATTGCAACTGGATATCCCCGTATCATTTGGTGTCTTAACAGTTGATACGATTGAGCAAGCGATAGAGCGTGCTGGCACAAAAGCGGGTAACAAAGGCGCAGAAGCAGCAATGGGCACGATTGAAATGGTCAATGTATTACGTCAAATTGAGAGTGCACAATAAATGGCAAGAGTGTTACCGCGTTCGCATTCTCGAGCGGCGGCTGTGCAAGCTTTGTATCAAGCATTGGTGAATAATCAACCATTAGAAAAAGTCGCCTTGGATTTTGTTACTGCAGAAAATTCGGACAAGATGGATAGCAAATATTTCAACGGACTTGTTGAAGGTGTTTCAAAAGAACTTGAGGGGTTAGATTCTGAATTAGCTTATGCAGTTGACCGAGACTTATCAGAAATTGATCCGGTTGAAAGTTCGGTTTTACGCCTTGCTGTATTTGAGTTTATTCATCGCCCTGAAGTCCCTTATCGTGTTGTACTAAATGAAGCTGTTGAATTGGCAAAATCATTTGGCGGTGAAAAAGGTCATAAATATGTTAATGGTGTATTAGATAAAATGGGTTCAAAACTTCGAGCAGTTGAATATAAAGCATCGAAGGAACAACGTAAAAAGTCGTAATGGATAAACCTTTCCCGTCTTTCCCGAATGTTATTTTTCTGGGTTAGCCATGAACGAATTTTCGCTGATCCAGAAATATTTTAAACAACTCACTACTCAGCGTGATGACGTTGAGCTAGGCATTGGCGATGATTGTGCTTTATTGAAGCCTGCCAATGATCAAACTATAGCCGTGTCTATTGATACTTTGGTCGAAGGTGTCCATTTTTTTGATGATATTTCAGCTGAGAATTTAGCCTATAAAAGTCTTGCTGTTGGTTTAAGTGATTTGGCCGCGATGGGGGCAAAACCCGCTTGGTTTACCTTGGCACTGACTCTTCCTGAGGTGAATGAAATGTGGCTGGAACAGTTTTCTAAAGGCTTGGCAATGCTGGCGAATGAATATCATATTCAGCTAGTGGGGGGCGACACTACAAAAGGGCCGTTAACAATCAGTATTCAAGTGCACGGTTTTGTAAAACCAGAACAGGCTCTTCGCCGTAGCACGGCTAAATTAGGCGATATGATTTATGTGTCCGGTTATTTAGGCGATGCAGGAGCAGCACTGCAGCTACGCTTACAACGGTTAAATGGTGAACAGTTAAATAATGAGGATATCGCCTATTTACAACAACGATTAGAGCGACCAACAGCACGTATTTCACTTGGGCAAGATCTATTAGGTCTAGCAACCACAGCAATTGATATTTCAGATGGCTTAGCGGCTGATTTGGGGCATATTCTAGAAAAAAGTGGTGTAGGTGCGAGATTGAATTTAGCTAATTTACCGTTGTCACCCGCACTGACTAAATTAAATAAAAAAGTGGCCCAGACCTTAGCATTACATTCAGGTGATGATTATGAGTTATGTTTTATTGTGCCGCCGCAACATTATGCTGAAATTGAAAAACGATTTAAAGGGCAAGTAAGGCGCATCGGCATGATTACCGATGATGATGGGTTATTTTATATCGACGATAATGATAAATTAATTGAATTAACAGGAACAGGCTATGACCACTTCGCACATTAATTTTAGTGAGCTATTAAAGCTACCCGTGTGTTTCTTGGGTTTAGGTTTTGGTTCAGGCCTAGCTCCTAAAGCACCCGGTACCTTTGGTACATTAGCCGCAGTGCCACTGTATTTGTTAATGCAATATTTACCCGTTATTTCCTATATTTCGGTTGTTGTTATCGCCTTTGTTATTGGTATTTGGATTTGTGAACAATCAGCACGTTGGATAGGGCAAGCCGATCCTTCGGCTGTCGTATGGGACGAAATAGTCGGTTATTTAATCACCATGATAGCGGCGCCTTC
>CAYSGK010000160.1:0-4835 GCA_964430395.1 uncultured Methylophaga sp. | reverse complement strand
AAATTCAAAGACGGGATTGAGGTAAACAACGACGAAACCGACAGCAACAGGGACGTCGCCTGATTACTGTGTACACCTGATTTGACTATAGCTCCCATTCTTGAAGCTCTGAATTTATTGGATTAATAAGCATAGCTCGATAGTTCAATTATGCTGTGTTAATAGTAGACCAAATTACGCTACAATCCTGCTTGCCTCAGAAGGTGATTTTTCCATGCAAATAACTGACAAAACAAGAACAAACTATATGCAGCGATTCGTATGGCTGGTTTCACTGATTCTCTCGCTTTGCACTTCCATCACCAAGGCGCAAGAAGAACAAAGTGCCACCCCAGTATCAGCGACTACTCTGAGACAGCTTCTTTTTTACCCTACTCGTGAGGCGCCAGCAACGGTTGTTAGCCTAAATAACAGCTTGATTAGTGCCCAAATTTCAGGTGAACTCCTTGAGTTTTTGGTAAAAACAGGTGATAAAGTTAAACAAGGAGATATTCTTGCCAAAATTGACTGTGAACCCTATGAAATTTCCGCTCAACGAGCCCAATCTGCTCTAAATGCTGGCCATGCCCGCAATAAATATGCCAAACAACGGCTGCGAGATGCAGAGAAACTCCGCAATAGGCGCGCCATCTCATCTGATCAGCTTAATTTACGCAGCTCTGAGGCGAATGCTCTCGCCTCGGAAATTGGAGTATTGACTGCAGACTTAAAAGAAGCAAAACGTTTAATAACAAAATGTATTGTCACGGCTCCTTTTGATGCTGTTGTTGTTGCCCGCCTGGCTAGTGTCGGCGACTATACTCGTCCGGGTTCTGCTCTGGTCAAGCTGCTTGATTTGAGCAGCCTGGAAGTCAGCGCCAAAATTCAACAGCAAGATGTAGATAGCTTGAAACAGGCGGGTAAGATTGATTTTATTGCGTCTGGTCATACTTATCCGGTAATTAGGCGTGCGATTGTTCCATTGGTGGATAGCAAAATACGGAGCTTTGAAGCACGCCTGAGTTTTGTTGGCAGGGTAGCACCTTCAGGTTCAGCAGGTCGTTTGCGTTGGCACAGCAAAAAGCTTCACATTCCTGCGGATTATCTAGTAAAGCGAGGTGCTTCTTTAGGCGTATTTATTCATAAGAATGGTGTTGCCCATTTTTATGCTCTTGATACAGCTGGAAATGGTCTGCCAGCCCCCATTAACCTGCCTGCCGATACAGAAATAATCACGACCGGTCGTTATAGCTTGGTAGATGGGCAAGCTATCAAAATAGTCCAGTAATTATGTACCGAAAGCTTCTCACCAATACCGTACTCGTCAATCTAACCTACCTCCTTTTAATTATTGGGGGATGGGTCAGTTATAACAGTATGCCGCGAGAACAAGACCCTGATGTTAATTTTAATTGGGTTATTATCAATACGCTTTGGCCAGGTGCTACAGCTGAAGATGTCGAAAACCAGGTTACTAACCCTTTAGAAGAGGAAATTGAAAAAATTCCGGATATCAACCGTGTATCAAGCAGCAGCCGTATATCATTTTCATTTATTACTGTCCGCTTTGACGATATGGCGCCTGAACAGTTCCGGCAACGAGTGGAAGAATTGCGTCGGAGTATGCAGTCTGCCGTTGACAATTTACCACCAGATGCAAAACAGCCCGTTGTCACTGAGCTAACCAGTTCCAATACCTATCCAACAGCAGTTATCACTGTGTCTGGCATTGAAAATGACGAGATGTTACGTAAATCAGCTCGCAATGTGGCAAAAGATATTGCTCGAATCAAAGGGGTGGATCGTACTGATACTTGGGGTATGGGTGATCCTGAATTACAAGTATTGTTCGATCCAAGCAAGCTCATCGGATTAGGTGTTACACCTACAGCAATCTTCCAAACTGTGAGGGCCTATTTTAAAGACATCACTGCCGGAAGCATTAAACTTGGAGAGCAACAATGGCGTGTTCGGCTTAATGGTACCAGCAATGATCCCGGCTATCTCTCTGATCTGCCCATCGTTACTTTGGAAGGCGAGTTACCATTGAGAAGTGTCGCAACCATTGTTCGTGGTCAGGAAAAACCGGCACACCTCGTTTCATATGAGGGCCGACCGGCTGCCATGATATCGGTTTTTAAGCGTAACAATTCCAACAATCTTGAGTTGCTAACCAAACTTCAGGATTTTGTAGCTGAGCGCAATGCTGTTTTAGCGGTTAATGGCATTCATCTGGATATAGTGGATGACCAAACCGTTGCCACCCGTTCAGCAATAAAAATGATGGAAACAAATGCCTTTAACGGTCTTGTTCTAGTAATTATTGTGACTGCGCTCTTCCTCGGCTGGAGAATTGCTGTATTTACTGGTATGGGGCTGGTTTTTTCACTTATGGGGTCATTTTGGATCTTGTCCGCAATGGGTGAGACATTGAATATTATGGTGTTATTGGGTGTAGTCGTTGCATTGGGAATGTTGGTTGATGATGCGGTGGTGGTTGTAGAGTCAATGTATGATAATTTACGTAAAGGCCTGTCCTCCATTGACGCCGCAATAAAAACATCCAAGGAGATGTGGGTGCCTGTTACTGTTTCATCCCTTACTACTATCGCTGCTTTTCTGCCACTTATAATATTGCCCGGAATTTTAGGTCAATATATGCGGGTAGTACCTGTTGTTGTCTCTGTGGCTTTGGTTGTTAGCTTGATAGAGGCATTTTGGTTGTTGCCGTCACATGTTCTTTTTTCTAATGCCAATCCTGCCAAGATCACCTATATCCAAAAAATACGCAATCGAACTCTAAACTGGATTCGGCATCGCTACATGAAAATTTTGTTGCCGTCGATACGCCACCTCAAAACAAGCATTACTTTTGGTGCAATACTAGCCATATTATCTTTTGTGGCAGTAATGAGTAATGTTGTACGAGTAGATTTTTTTGCAAATGATCCTATTCGTTTGTTTTATCTAAACGTTAATATGCCGCCAGGTAGCACATTGGCCAGCACGGATGAAACATTAAAGCGTATCGACACTGCAGTGCGAGAAAGCATTGATCCTTCAGAGCTTCGTTCCATCACAACAACAGCTGGTGTTATGCTTACCGAAACCGAGCCATTGTTTGGTGACAGTATTGGCCAGATTATGTTTAGCCTGCCCCCCAAAACGAATGGCCATTTGTCAGTCGATGAAGTGATTAATATTGTTAAAGAGGCAATTAAAGATATACCGGGTCCTATTGGAACCTCTTTTTTACGTCGCGTGACAGGTCCTCCCAGCGAAAGTCCTATAAGCGTTAAGGTTCGAGGAGATAATATGACTGAGCTGCGTAAAGCAACAGCCGCATTGCAACAGCTCATGAGCACTATCCCGGGTATTCAGGATATCCGCAGTGATGATACGAGTGCCGGGTCCCAGCTCACCTTGAAACTGGATCCTGACGCTATCACCCGTGCACAATTGAATCCGGCAGAGATTTCTGAAATATTGCGCCTTTATGTGGATGGATCAATTGCTGCTAATATGCGATATAACGGTGAGAAATGGAATGTCCGCGTCCGTGCTGAACCTGATGCTCTTCAGGATATTAAATCGTTTTTGGCGCACCCTGTTGGCCTCAGGGACGGGAGCGAAATAGCATTGGAGCAACTGGTTCACTCTACCTCAACCAATGCGGAAGGAACCATAAAACACCGCAACTTCAGGCGAACAATTACATTGGAAGCCGATCTGGATGCACAATTAAACGATACGCTCTCGGCGAACAAAGAAATTGCTGAAAAATGGAAAAGAATAGCTGCCACCTTTCCAAATATTAGTCTAGATTTCTCTGGTGAAATGGACGATATCAAGGAAAGCCTGAATGGTATGACAGGGTTGTTTCTTCTAGGATTGGGACTAATCTATATGATTTTGGGCACGCAGTTTAAAAGCTACAGCCAACCTTTATTAATCCTGGCAACTGTTCCAATGGCCTTTACTGGTGTCATCATTGGGCTTATTGTTAGTAATAACCCTTTAAGTTTATATACCCTTTATGGGGTTATTGCGCTTGCCGGTGTTGCTGCCAATGATGCTATCGTCTTAATCTCAACGGCAAACAACAACCTGGCTAAGGGAATGTCTTTGGCTCATGCAATAACAAAAGCATCCCAGCGCAGGGTTGTTCCTATTATCATCACTACCGTAACTACTATGGCAGGATTATTTCCTCTCGCAGCAGGTTGGGGTGGAAAATCCTTAATGTGGAGTCCTTTGGCTACAGCGATTGTCTGGGGGCTGGGTTTTGCCACTGTTCTGACGCTTTTGATAGTGCCACCATTGTTTGTAGTTGTTATGCGCAATAAAACAGGTAAAAAAGCTGCTCTTGCGCCTCCGCCTCCTCTGAATGATAGCTCTGGCGGCATTATTGCGTCACTAAACAATTTATCCTCATTCTTCAAGCGTGACCACCAAATAGATCGTGTTGGATTAGATCAGATCGCATCACATAGCTCACTTAAAGAGCTTTATAAAATAGCAAAACAAGCGTTTGAAAATGGCGAGGCAGAAGTTGCAATTAGGCATTTCCAAGCTTTAGCAAGGCACCTACCTAACAATTTCACCATTAATTTAATGGCGGCACAATCTATTGTATTACATATGCTAAATATTGGTCTGGATAGTGGGTATATGGAGCGTGCTAAACGGTATTTAGCCAAAGCCAAAAAAATACATCCATATGATGGACGTGTAGTTCACTTGGGAACACTTATTAAAGAGCTTGAGCGGGATGGTAATGCTGAAACGTGAATTCAACTTGTAATTGCAACTCTACCTTTCGGGAACTGTAAAGCCCCCAAAATTCTGGACACTGT
>CAYSGK010000159.1:0-4848 GCA_964430395.1 uncultured Methylophaga sp. | reverse complement strand
CATCTGGAAAAGTGGGGAATTGTAAAAGGATCTAAATAGTTTATGCAATAAATCTAGAAATACCGTCCCGTCATCCTCGAGATCATTTATCGCCATGGATGGTGTGTATGCAAGAAATGCAGGAGCAATTTCTTGTTATCGAGGATCTACTGATAAATAGACTCGCGCATAAAGCCTGCGGGAGTGACAGAAAATAGAAAAAAGTGTTTGATAACGATAAAATAGCACAGTTCTAACTATCAATAAGCAGGATAGTATTTAGGAATAAATTAATTAAGGGGTAATATGAAAGGCATTATATTAGCAGGGGGATCAGGCACACGTTTATACCCAATAACGCGAGGTGTTTCGAAACAACTTGTGCCTATTTATGACAAGCCAATGGTGTATTACCCCTTGTCTGTGTTGATGTTGGCAGGCATTAAAGAAATACTCATTATTACCACCCCAGAAGATCAAAGTAGCTTTCAGCGTTTATTAGGTGATGGCAGCGAGCTAGGGATAACATTTGAATATATTGTGCAACCTTCACCCGATGGTTTGGCTCAGGCATTTATATTAGGTGAAGATTTTATCGGTGATGATGATGTTTGTTTGGTGTTAGGTGATAATATTTATCATGGCAATGATTTGACTGAGCTGCTTGCTGAGGCCGTTAAAAATGCACAAACTGAAAATAAAGCAACCGTATTTGGTTATCGAGT
Organism: uncultured Methylophaga sp.; assembly: GCA_964430395.1. Lineage (GTDB taxonomy): Bacteria > Pseudomonadota > Gammaproteobacteria > Nitrosococcales > Methylophagaceae. The sequence goes on along the minus strand of CAYSGK010000159.1, from coordinate 4,144 downwards.
GGCTGATCCTGAACGTTATGGTGTGGCTGAGTTTGATGATGCGGGCAATGTGACTAGTATTGAGGAAAAACCTACTCAACCAAAAAGTAATTATGCTGTCACTGGTTTGTATTTTTATCCGAATGATGTGGTCCAAAAAGCGAAAACGATTACACCATCACATCGTGGTGAATTGGAAATCACCTCAGTAAATCAAGCCTATCTTGCAGAACAACGCTTAAAAGTGGAATTGATGGGACGAGGTTATGCATGGTTAGATACGGGCACACATGAAAGTTTATTAGAAGCCGCACAATTTATTGAAACCATTGAAAAACGTCAAGGTTTAAAAGTGGCCTGTTTAGAAGAAATTGCCTTTGAACAAGCTTATATTTCGAAACAGCAACTGATCGAATTAGCTCAACCTTTAGCTAAAAATCAATATGGCCAATATTTATTAAAACGTGCTGAAGAGGGTATTTAAAGTGCAGTTTATCCCACAATCCATTGCTGATGTTTTTGTAATTGAACCTACCGTTCATGGCGATCATCGTGGTTATTTTGTTGAAACCTTTCGACAAGATTTATTAGATGATGCTTTAGGTTATCAGGTTAATTTTATTCAAGATAATGAATCAAAATCATCAAAAGGCGTGTTACGCGGATTACACTTTCAGTTAGCACCACATGCTCAAAGTAAGTTAGTTCGGGTGATTGAAGGCAGTGTATTAGATGTGGCAGTCGATATTCGCCGTGGTAGCCCAACATTTGGCCAGCATGTTGCTGTTGAATTAAGTGGTGATAATAAAAAGCAGATGTTTATTCCTCGTGGTTTTGCTCATGGTTTTATTGTGCTCACTGAGACGGCCACATTTGCCTATAAAGTAGATAATTATTATTCGCCTGAATGTGATCGTGGCCTAGCATTTGATGATGTCGAACTTAATATTGATTGGATATTAGCCAAAGATTCATTAAGTTTATCTGAAAAAGATACTAAACAGCCAAGCTTTGCTGAGTTAGAAGCCTGTTTTGATTACTCAGTGAATTATTATGCCTGAGATTAAGACTATTTTAGTGACGGGTAGTAATGGTCAGCTTGGACAATCACTAAAAAAAATAGCCAGCCAATATCCCCAATATGAAATAAGTTTTGCTACGCGGGCTGACATCGATCTCAGCGACAGTGACAGTATTGCTCAGTTTTTTCAAGGTAAACGGTTTGATCTGATTATTAATTGTGCTGCGTATACTGCTGTTGATAAGGCTGAATCTGAAGCTGAATTGGCAGATCAAATTAACCATCTTGCTGTTCAACAATTAGCTGAAATAGCCAAGCAACAGCATGCTAAATTAATTCATATTTCAACTGATTATGTATTTAATGGCCAACAATGCCGGCCTTATATTGAAATGGATGATGTTGAGCCGCAAGGTGTATATGGTTTAACAAAGCTTAAAGGTGAGCAAGCCGTATCAAAAATAATGGCTGCCAATGCGCTTATTATTAGAACGAGCTGGGTGTATAGCGAATTTGGTAATAACTTTGTGAAAACAATGTTACGGCTCGCGAGTGACCGTGATTCATTAAGTGTTATCTTTGATCAAGTGGGTACGCCCACTTATGCTACTGATTTAGCCAAGACGATAATGACGATTATACAAAATGAGGCTTTTCAGCAAGAATTCAGTAGTGATATTGTTCACTATAGTAATGAGGGTGTGTGTAGTTGGTATGATTTTGCCAAGACAATATTTGAGCTGAGTGGAATCGAATGTGATGTTAGCCCAATTGAAACAAAAGATTACCCAACACCGGCAACTCGACCTCATTATAGTTTATTAAATAAAGCGAAAATTAAACAAGGCTATGATGTAGAGACTCCTTATTGGAAAGATTCATTACAGCAGTGTTTAAAAGCATTACAGGAAGAAGTTAAATGAAAACAATTTTAGTCACCGGTGGTGCAGGGTTTATCGGTTCAGCAGTCGTCAGACACCTGATTAATGAGACGGAATACCAAGTCGTTAATGTTGATAAATTAACTTATGCAGGCAATTTAGAGTCGTTACTTTCAGTTAGTAACAGTGATCGTTATCACTTTGAAAAAGTTGATATTTGCGATGTGGCAGAAATTAAACGGGTCTATGATCAATATCAGCCCGATATTATTATGCATCTTGCGGCTGAATCTCATGTAGATCGTTCTATCGATGGTCCGGGTGAGTTTATTCAAACTAATGTTGTTGGTACTTATAATTTGCTGGAACAGGCGCGTCACTATTGGAATGATCTTGAAGAAGACAAAAAAGCGAACTTCCGCTTTCATCATATTTCAACGGACGAGGTTTATGGTGATCTAGAAGGCACGGATGATTTGTTCACTGAAACGACACCCTATGCGCCAAGCTCACCTTATTCAGCGAGTAAAGCTAGCTCTGATCATTTAGTGCGCTCATGGCTGCGAACTTTTGGTCTACCAACAATCATTACCAATTGTTCTAATAATTATGGGCCTTTTCATTTTCCTGAAAAATTGATTCCACTTGTTATTTTAAATGCACTAAAAGGCAAACCACTGCCTGTTTATGGCAAAGGTAATCAGATAAGAGATTGGTTGTTTGTTGAAGATCATGCACGCGCATTAGTATTGGTCGCAACAACTGGTGAAATTGGTGAAACTTATAATATTGGTGGCCATAACGAAAAACAGAATATTGAAGTGGTCAAAACGATTTGTGAATTGCTTGAAGAATTAGCACCTAATAAGCCAGAAAGTATCGATAAATACCAAGATTTGATTACTTTTGTAACCGATCGTGCTGGTCACGATGTTCGATATGCAATTGATGCTAGTAAGATAGCTAAAGAGCTAAATTGGACGCCACAGGAGAGCTTTGATACGGGTATTCGCAAGACAGTGCAATGGTACCTTGATAATCAGGCTTGGTGTCAGCATATAGAGGATGGCAGCTATCAAAATTGATATTAATGATTTGATGGTAAGTAGTGGTGTAAATTTTGGCACCAGTGGCGTGCGTGGGTTGGTGGCAGATATGACAGATAAAGTCTGCTTTGCTTATGTAACGGCTTTTCTGCAAACTATGCAACAGCAAAACTTTATTTCTCAATCATCAAAAGTGGGTATAGCTGGTGACTTGCGTTCAAGCACACCACGAATAATGAATGCTGTGGCAGCGGCATGTGTAGAGCTAGGCTTTGAGCCTATTAATGCTGGTAATATTCCTTCACCAGCCATTGCTTTATACGGTTTAAAGCATGCCATTCCAACTATTATGGTGACGGGAAGTCATATACCGGACGATAGAAACGGTATTAAATTTAATACACCTTTGGGTGAAATTCTAAAGCCTGACGAAGAAGCGATAAGAGCCCAGCAGGTGACTGTTGCTGATGCGTTATTCTTAGAATCCAATCTTATTCAGTCAGATTATTTAGCAGAAGTACGGTCAGATGCACAATCAGACTATATTCAACGATTTATTGATTTTCTGCCAGCAAACTGTTTGCTGGGAAAAAATATCGGCTTATATGAACATTCTTCTGTTTCACGAGATTGTCTAAAAGAAATTTTGCAGCAATTAGGGGCAAGTGTAACTTCTTTAGCTAGAACAGATACCTTTATGCCGGTTGATACGGAAGCGATTCGTCCTGAAGATATTGCTTTAGCAAAACAATGGAGCGAACAGTATCAATTTGATTGCATTATCTCAACAGATGGTGATGGTGACAGGCCACTGGTCAGTGATGAAAAAGGTAATTGGCTTCGAGGTGATGTGGCGGGTATCTTATGTGCAAAATACTTAGCTGCTGATATTGTTGTAACGCCAGTGAGTAGTAATTCAGCAGTCGAAAAAAGTAACTATTTTGATGAGGTCATTAGAACAAAAATTGGTTCTCCCTATGTAATTGAAGCAATGCAAAGCAGTGATCAGCATAAGTGTGTGGTGGGCTATGAAGCCAATGGTGGTTTTTTGCAACAGACAATGATCAAAGATAAGGAAAAAGTCCTGTCGCCTTTACCAACAAGGGATGCTGTAATTGTTCCTTTAGCTATTATTTTATTGGCTAAACAAGGCAAGTTAACTATTTCTGAATTAGTGAATACGTTACCACAACGTTTCACTTATAGCGATCGCATTA
>CAYSGK010000158.1:0-4860 GCA_964430395.1 uncultured Methylophaga sp. | reverse complement strand
AGGCAAAAAAAAGGCCCTTTTCAGAGCCTTTTAGAATCAAACTATTTGTGTAAGCTTATTGATTAACATAAAAGTCAACACGACGATTAGCCGCACGACCTTCTTCTGTATCATTACTTGCAACAGGGTTTGTTTCACCCATACCAACTGGCACTAAGTTGCTACCATTCACTCCACGAGAAACTAAGTAGGCAACTACTGATTCTGCTCGGCGTTGTGACAATGTTTGGTTATAAGCTGCTGCACCACGACTATCTGTGTGGCCTTCAACTCGCACTTCGATAACATTATCAGTTGCTTTTAGAAGCTCAACAGCTTCTTCTAACACTGATTTAGCACTTGTTGTTAACACTGCACTATTCGTTGCAAAATTAACGCCTGTAAGAGAAAGTAATTTCTGACCTTCTAAAGGACAACCATCGGCATCGACAACAGTACCTAGCGGTGTTTTAGGGCATAGGTCTTGATAATCAGCAACACCATCATGATCTGTATCTAAAGGACAACCTACACGGTCAACAGCTACACCAGAAGGTGTGCCTCGGCAAAGGTCGACACCATCGACAACGCCATCACCATCTGTATCAAATGCACAACCTTGAGCATCAAGTAAAGCACCTGGAGGAGGAGTCGTAGAACAAGCAGCAACTTTTTCTACCATAGGTGCTGCCATCACTTCTTCTTCATCAGCACAAAGAATCATGCCTGCAACTGCACCTACAACGGCACCGCCTAATGCAGCTTCACTACTACCGCCATCTGCAACAACGGCCATAGTTGCTCCACCGAATAAAGCTCCGGCAGCGGCACATAAGGCATCGCTCCCTGACATAAGTTGTTTTTGGCCTGCACAGCCCGATAGCAAGCTGGCAAACAAGATGGCCACTGCTAGTTTAATCGATGTTTTCATTGTTAATTCCTTAAAAATAAACGTAATAAAATTTAGCAGCTTTATTGTAACACTGCCTTTAATTAAATCCTACTATATAAAGTTGAACCTATGTTATTCACAGCAGAAACTAACATATTGAAACTGAACGTAGGCTGAACGAAACAGTATTTAACCAAGAATATGCTTGGAATTATCAGCCTCTGGCTCCAATGCTAGTGTGCCAGTATCGCTATTAACATTAATTGTCGATGACCCTAGTTTAATCATTAGTCGCACTTCATTCTCAGAATCTGAATTTTTAATCGCTTCATCATAAGTAATTTCACCTGCCATATATAAATCGTATACGGCTTGATCAAACGTCTGCATACCCATTTCACGTGATCGTTTCATTACATCTTTAATTTCAGCAATATTGCCTTTTTCTATCAAATCCCCTATTAGTGGCGTGTTAATAAGCACCTCTACTGCAGCAACTCGTCCGCTACCATCTTTCTTCGGAATTAACCGTTGCGCAACCACTGCTTTTAAGTTTAATGATAAATCTAAAAATAACTGTTTATGGCGCTCTTCAGGGAAGAAGTTGATAATACGATCCATTGCTTGGTTTGCATTATTTGCATGCAATGTTGATAAACATAAATGGCCTGTTTCGGCAAAAACAATCCCATATTCCATCGTATCTTGAGAGCGGATCTCACCGATCATAATAACATCTGGTGCTTGACGTAATGAATTCTTCAATGCTATTTCGTAGGAATCAGTATCAATGCCCACTTCACGTTGCGTAACCACACAGCCACCATGATTATGATCAAATTCAATTGGATCTTCTATTGTTAAAATATGGCCCGTACTGTTCTGATTACGATAACCAATCATCGCTGCCAATGATGTAGATTTACCTGAGCCCGTTGCACCCACAAAAATAACCAATCCCCGTTGAGTCATTGCCAGTTCTGCAATTATTTCAGGAAGATTAAGCTCAGCAAATTTAGGAATTTGATCTTTTATTCGCCGCATCACCATCGCAATTTTATTACGCTGATACAATGCACTTACGCGAAAACGCCCGGCACCTGCCGCACTGATGGCATAGTTACATTCTTTATCGCGATCAAAGCCTCTTTTTTGCTCATCAGTCATCGTGCCAATGACGAGCTCACGCGCATCTTCTTCCGATAACACGTCTTGCGAGATAGTTGCTAGCCGTCCATTTACTTTTAAGCTTACTGGTCGGCCTGCAGTGATATATATATCTGAAGCATCATGCTTCACTGCGGCCTTAAGAATAGTAACGATATCCATTGTGTGGCTCCTATCGGAATAAATCTTTATTAACAGCTAAGGGCAGTGCATCAGTTTTACTGACTTGTTGTCGTCTTACTAGATCTTGTAGACATTGATCTAATGTTTGCATTCCTATTGCTCCTCCAGTTTGGATTGCACTGTACATTTGCGGCACTTTATCTTCACGAATTAAGTTACGAATGGCAGGTGTACCAATCATGATTTCATGTGCGGCAATACGTCCACCACCAACACGCTTCATCAAGGTCTGTGAAATAACCGCACGTAATGATTCAGAAAGCATTGATCGCACCATTGCTTTTTCAGCGGCTGGAAATACATCAATGATCCTATCGATTGTTTTTGCCGCTGACGACGTATGCAATGTGCCAAATACTAAATGGCCTGTTTCTGCCGCAGTTAATGCTAATTCAATAGTTTCTAGGTCACGCAACTCACCTACCAGAATAATATCGGGATCTTGTCGCAATGCAGAGCGTAACGCTTCACTAAACCCCAAAGTATCACGATGAACTTCTCGCTGATTGACCAAACATTTTTTACTTTTATGTACAAATTCAATTGGATCTTCAATGGTCAGAATATGTTCATTATCTTTATCATTTATATAATCAATCATTGCCGCTAAAGTAGTTGATTTACCTGACCCAGTCGGCCCTGTTACCAATACAATACCGCGCGGATTATCAGAAATATCCTTAAATATAGCAGGTGCGCCCAAATCTTCTAAAGTAAGCACTTCAGATGGAATCGTTCTAAATACAGCACCAGCACCACGGTTCTGATTAAAGGCATTCACCCTAAAACGCGCAAGACCAGGGATTTCAAATGAGAAATCCGTTTCAAAGAATTCTTCATAATCTTTGCGCTGTTTATCATTCATAATGTCATACACCATACTGTGTATATCTTTATGTTCTAAAGGTGGGATATTGATTCGCCTAATATCACCATCAACACGAATCATCGGCGGTTCACCTGCCGAAATATGTAAATCTGATGCTTTATTTTTTGCACTAAACGTTAGTAATTCAGTAATATCCATCCTGTCCTCTACCCTTAATTTTTTCTTGTTTTCGTTTTATTCTTACGTAAAGGTAGCGCGCTAACAACGGGCTTGCAACATGACTGATATAAAAAAGAGACTTATCTCTATTAAAAATACAATTCACATTGCTGAAGATGCGGCTCAAAAACCACCCCATTCAGTAAGCTTACTGGCTGTTAGCAAAACATGGCCTGCTGAAGAGCTTCGCCAAGCAAACCAAGCAGGGCAACGGTTTTTCGGTGAAAATTATTTACAAGAAGCGCTAAAAAAAATACATGCTTTGGCTGATTTAGATATCGAGTGGCATTTCATCGGACCGATTCAATCCAATAAAACCAAAGAAATTGCCTCACATTTTGAATGGGTACAAAGCCTCGATCGCGCAAAAATTGCGCAACGTCTCGCCAAACAACGACCAGAAAATCTGCCTGACTTAAATGTTTGCATTCAAGTTAATATTGACAATGAATCGAGCAAGTCTGGAATAACGCCAACAGAACTTTCCTCTTTTGCTAATGAAATAAACCAAATTGACCGACTTGTCCTGCGTGGACTGATGATTATTCCAACAAAAACAGAAGATGAAGCGCAACAGCGTCTTGCCTTTAAAAAAGCGCGAGAACTTTTTGAACAATTAGCTAAACAATATCCAAGCGTTGATACTTTATCAATGGGCATGTCTACTGATATGATATTAGCCATTGAAGAAGGCAGTACTATGGTACGTATTGGCACAGCATTATTTGGTCAACGAAAAAATACTACAACTCAATTGGATTAAACAATGAACGACTGTAAAATCACTTTCATCGGCGGCGGCAATATGGCTCGCAGCCTTATTGGCGGACTTATCGCTGATGGCTTTAATCCGGACCACCTTCATATTTCTGATCCCGAGCCGCTTTGCTTGCAAGCACTTACGGACAAATATCCTGTTCATACCTATAGCAGCAATATTGAAGCCGCTAAGGGCTGCGATGTGTTGATCCTAGCCGTTAAACCCCAGCAATTACAGGCAGTGGTCAAACAGTTAGCCGCTGATTGGAATAATAACGCCTTACTTATCTCTATTGCCGCGGGTATTCGCATTGATGATATTGCCCGCTGGCTAGAGCAAGATCAAGCGGCCATTGTGCGAGCCATGCCTAACACACCTGCAATAGTTCAAGCAGGCGCAACCGCATTATGTGCCAGTGATGCTGTTAGCACACAGCAACATGAACTTGCAGAATCTATTTTACGCGCTGTAGGCCTAGCCGTATGGATTGATAATGAAGAACAAATCGATGCCGTGACAGCCCTTTCAGGCAGTGGACCCGCCTATTTTTTCCTTATTATGGAAGCGATGGAGTTTGCTGCGGTTGAGATGGGATTAGCACCTGAAACAGCGCGTTTATTGTGCCTGCAAACCGCATTTGGTGCCGCCAAAATGGCATTAGAAAGTGATGAATCAACTATCACGCTTCGTCAAAAAGTAACCTCCCCCGGTGGCACAACAGAACGCGCCATCCACGAATTAGAAGATGGTGGCGTGCGTAGTTTATTTGAAAATGCGCTTGTTGCTGCCGCATTACGATCACGCGAATTAGCGAATCAACTCGGGGAAGAC
>CAYSGK010000157.1:0-4977 GCA_964430395.1 uncultured Methylophaga sp. | reverse complement strand
CTTCGTGCTAAGCTCTGAAATCTGCATCTTCAAGTAATTTGGGTATATACCCGTGACCATTCAATCTGCAGGTTTCAGAGCTTAGTTTGAATTCCTTTCATCGAGGGTATCCAAGATTTCATTATGCATTTTTCTATTAAGCTCATACTTAGATGCAAGCCAATAAATAACAGGGGATAATGCTATCAATAACCACGTAGGTACCATTGCTAGATTATAGGTCGTTGTCACTGATTGTTCTGTGAGAGTCGAATCAAAGCCAATAAGATCCAGCAAAACACCGCCAATCAAAACACTAATTGAAATACCTGCTTTATAGGCAAAATTATACATTCCAAAGAAAAGCCCCTCTTGCCGCTGCCTAGTTTTTATTTCACTTTGGTCAACCACATCAGCCACCATCGAAAACGGAAGCGACATAAAAGCACCATTGCCGATACCTGATATCACGCTAAAACCCATCATTAATGGCACTGTCATGGGATGATTTAGCGGCAGCCACTCTAAGCCTACAAACATGAGCGGTAAACCAGCAAAACCGCCGATACCGAAAAACATTCCAATAGTTAATGCTGTTTTTTTCTCAAGTCGTCGGCTTAAATGCACCCAAAAAGCTTGTGATAAGATAGAAAAAACCAATATTGTTAGGCCGATAATCCCAATTTGAGGCCCTGTTAAATTATAGGTATAGGTGCTGACGTGGAAACCGATACTTATCGATACTTGAAAAGCAATTTCAAGTAAAAATATCATCAAAATAATAGCTCTGAAATTTGAGTTTTTTAAGCTATCGTATGCCAACCGCCAAACTTTTGTTTTTTGTTGCAACTCTTGCTGGCTCCGCTGTTTTCTATCTTTGGGGATAATAGCAACGGCTATAAAAGCAATTACAAGTGTAATAATCGCAATCGTGTAACCCATGGCAGGGTAGGCTTGTGGATTTAATTGTCCCTTAGGATATTCTGCAGTTGATCTAAAAAAGATAATCGTCATGCCAGCTACGGCGATAATCATTCCAATAATGTGAAATGTCGCTCGGTAACTTTGAATACTTGAACGTTCATCATAATTATTGCTAATGGTTCCACCAATAGCAAAGTAGGGTGCACCATAAAATGTCAGCATAGTCTTGGTAAATAAAACCAAAATGAGCAGCATTGTTATTTTATAAGCTTCGCTTGCCTCAGGTGAAATTGACCATAAAAAAGCAGTACCCAATGCTGTTCCCAAGCCACCAATCATTAGATAAAGATGACGCCGACCAAAACGAGTTGACTGTGTTCGGTCTGAAATATGCCCTACCCAAGGGTCAGTGATAGCATCCCATATAACGGAGATAGCGACAATAACACCCGCAACCATTGGCGAAATATGTAATACCACCGTGACATAAAACAGAAAAAAACTGGCCATTATTTGATTAGGTACAGAATAAGCAATTGCACCTAATCCATAACCCAGTTTTTGGCTAACAGGAAGTCGCCGACTCATTATTATGCCGCTTGTTCAAAATTTAATTTCTCGCGCACTTCGCGTCGCAACACCTTGCCTAATAGGCTGCGCGGCATCTGCTCAACAAACTCGATCCTTGTCGGCATTTGCCATTGTTGAACGCGCGAGCTTAACAAGTCTAAAATCTCATCATTAATTAGCTGTTTCGAGTTATTGATAAAATCTTGTCTCACTGAAACGCATAAAACAGGCTGCTCGCCAACAGCAACTAAACAACATTCTTTAACCGCTGGATGATCATGCACCTCTTCTTCGACTAGGCGCGGATAAATCATACCGCCACTATTTGCTATTAAGTCTGGTTGCCGATCAAGAATATGTAAGTAGTTTTCCCCATCAAGATAGCCATGGTCGCCGGTGACAAAAAAACCATCGTCTAAAATAACACCTTCATTTTGTGCCGGGTTAAGATACGTTTGGAATCGTGTTGGCGTATTAACCTGTACAGAGCCCATTTCACCCTCAGGCATAACATTGCCTGCTTTATCAACAATCCTCACTACAACGCCCTCTACAACTTTACCACATGAGCTTAAAATATCTCGTCTCACAATTTTTCCATCTTTCATATGGTCACCACTATTGAGCATGCTGACAGGTGGCAATACCTCTGCTTGGCCATAACCTTGTTGAAATATTGGCCCAAAGCGTTTGATTGCTTCTTCTAATTTAGCCGCTGGCATAGGAGCCGTACCATAAATAATATGACTCACTGTTGCTAAATCTTTATCTACTGACCCAGGCATATCTAGCAGATCAATTAGGTGGCTTGGCGTTAGAAATAAACGCGTTGCCGAAAACTTTTTTACTGTAGCAACAAGATTTTTAGGGCTATATTCATCCATCAAAACTAATGTGCCACCACTTAATATCGTCGGCATTACCAAGCCTGATCCCGCTCCAACCAACGGTATTGCTGTTAAATTAATATTTATTGTAGAGCGATCAGGAGCCTGTTCAAGATTTTTTATCATCATTTTTAAGCTGGTGATGGCAGAGCCATGGCTCGAGATTAAACCTTTTGGCTCACCTGTTGTACCTGATGTAAACCCTAATGCCATCGGATCCTTAGGAGAGATCTTCGTCTTTGTGATAACCGGCTGGTGCCTCGCCAACTGTTGTTCGTAGTTATTGCCGTTACCCGTTTTCCAAATTGGAAGATCGGTAATTGCTGTATGCACCGCTTCCACACTACCAACACCATAAGAAGGGTCAACAATGAACAATTTCGGAGGAGCTTCTGCAACAGCATAAACGATAAATTCAGCAGGGTGTGCCCTATGAAAGGTTGTTAGAATAACGCCTAACTCAAGTGCCGCAGTGCGTATTTCAAATAATTCTTTCTCGGCTCGCACTTGTGCAAAAACAATGTCACCCTTTTCTATGCCCATTGCCTGCCACGCAGCAACAAGGCGGCTTGATCTGTCTTCCAATTCGCCATAAGTCAGCGCTGTATCTGCCGTCTTCAACAGCACCCGAGATGAGAATTTCGCAAAAGCATAACGGTGAACGTCTCGTGGCAACTTTAACTTTGATAAAAACAACTTTAAAAACAACTTTTGAAGCATTTTAAGTATCCTTTGCTAATTTGCTAATGCAGGTATCATCCGTTTTAATATTTTCATTCGTATCTTCTGCAATGGGTTTTTTGCTCCCCACCAGCGATAACGATGTTTATAAGTACGTGAGTAAGTATCATACTGGGCGAACCAAGGTACAAATTTAGCTTTCCGCTTATTCAATATCAAGCTTATTACTTCTGTTGCGGCTATCCCTGCGCCCATCTGGCAAGCTAAACCCAAAGAAGGTGCCGCACCGGTGCTCGGATCAATGCCTTTTACATTCATATACTTTAAATGTGGCCCTTGCCCAGCTATTCCAGCCATAAAATGCAACACCATGTCATTTTTGCTCATATCGTCCTCTAGACCAAAAAAAGTATCATAATCCATCCCTGTCGGTGAAAACACAAATAAAATTGTACTAAAACCAACCGGTGCAATAGATATAACTGGGATCCCTAACTCTCGCGCACGCTTAAAAATAAGCCGTCTTGCATCCATTGCAAATACTTCCAATGCGTCAATCATTACATCGACATCTGCGAGAAATTCATCAACATTATCATGCCCAATCGCTTTATTAATAACGTTAATATCTGCGCTGGGATTAATATCTTTGATCATTTTTTCCATCACCAACGCTTTATCCTGATTCACTGTGCTTGCCATTGCGCCATGCTGACGATTGATATTATGAATATCAAATTCATCAAAGTCAGCGATGGTATATTTACCGATGCCAGTGCGAGCTAAAGTAGCAGCATGCGTTCCCCCCATACCGCCCATACCCGGTATTGCAACACGTGTATTTTTTAATTTTTGCTGTTCTTCTTCACTAATCAAACCACGATTTCGGCTAAATGCACGATTGTAAAAATCATCTAAATCCATAATTACCTTCTACTAATTTTACTCATCCGTCATTGATCCTTCGGTTACTTCGTTTCGGCATGTTTTAGCCGGAATCTGCATTGCCAACAAACTAGATCCCCCCGATAAAAAATCTCGAGGATGACGTATAAAGACTGCCAAGCTAATCACTTAAAGCCGGCACCATCTTGCGTAGTACCTTCATACGTAGCCGTTGAATTGGATTTCGTGCACCCAACCAACGATAATGATTTTTATAGTGGCGGGCATAGGGGTCAAATTGTTGAAAATGTGGAATGGCTTTTACCGGACGACGTTTAAGCACCCAATTGATTACTTCTGTCGCCACCATACCAGCCCCAATATTGCAGGCCATACCTACGGAGGGCGCCCCTCCAGTAGTCGGATCTATTTTCGTCACATCCATATATTTTAAATGCGGGCCAACACCGCCAATCCCTGCTAAAAAGTATAATACCAACTCATTATTTGACATCTCATCGGTAAAGCCAAAAAAGGTGTCGCAATCCATGCCATCAGGAGAAAACAAAAACATTGCCGCACTAAAACCTATCGGTGCAGTAAACAGCACTGGGATACCTAGCTCTTTAGCTCGACGATAAATAAGACGACGAGCACTCATTGCAAAAACATCCAATGCATCAACGACCACATCCGCCTCGGCTAAAAAGTCATCAACATTGTCAGCACCAATAGCCACATCAAATACACGTACATCTGCACCCGGATTAATATCTTTAACTTTCTCCGCCATCACCGAAGCTTTTGGTTTACCAACTGTACTAGCCATTGCACCATATTGACGGTTGATGTTGTGCACATCAAATTCATCAAAATCTGCTACTGTGTAATGACCAATGCCTGTTCGCGCTAAGGTTGCCGCATGTGTTCCTCCCATGCCGCCCATACCCGGAATAGCCACTCGTGTGTGTTTGAGCTTTTGTTGCTCTTCTTCATTTATTAAGCCACGGTTGCGACTAAATGCACGATTGTAAAAATCATCTAAATCCAT
>CAYSGK010000156.1:0-5101 GCA_964430395.1 uncultured Methylophaga sp. | reverse complement strand
TTCATCAATGGCAATCACTCGACATCCTGAAGTGCCGAGATCGATGCCTATATAGAGGTTACGCATTCAGCGTCATTCCGGTAGCTTGTAGCCGGAATCTATAGCGGCTCAACAAACGCTCGAATATAAATCTAGCCATTAATTATTTTCTTTTCGGTTAGCGTAGTCTTAGTAAAAGATTCCCGCTAACAACATGCGGGAATGACGGTGTTAATTTAAGGTAAAACAACAGGCGTTGGCGCAACCCAACCTTCTTTTCTATGCTCCGCGACAACATTGGTATACACACCACCGCGGACATTAAAGATGCCGGTCACACGCATAAAGCGTGGATTGGTTGCCGCGACGAGATCATCTAAAATCTGGTTAGTCACCTTTTCATGAAATGCGCCTTCTTCACGATAGGTCCACATGTATAATTTGAATGATTTTAATTCGACACATTTAAGATCGGGTACATAGTCAATTTTAATGGTGGCAAAATCAGGTTGGCCTGTCATCGGACATAAACAAGTAAATTCAGCTGTCTCGATGTGAATGGTATAATCACGGTCAGGAATGGCGTTATCGAAGGTATCTAATTGTTTGCTTGGTTTGGTGGACATGATGAACTCTCAAATTACTAAAATCTAGACATATTATAAGGCTACTTAGTGTTAGAAATTATAATTATTTTTATTGTTGTTATTGCCGCTTTTGCTGGCGTTATTTGGTATGCGATGCGTAGCACTCGGCAACAGAAGCAAAATAGCGTGTTAGAACAGGCTGCGCGTGTAGAACCTGAGCTTGATAAAAATAATGCGTTTAGTTCTGTTTTAGAACAAGAAATGACGCAGCATATTATTGATACGGATGTAGACAGTGAACCTAATATCACTTTAACCCAGCAAGCAAAACAAGAAGTGGTGTCGCCGGATGAGAGTGTGGCGCAGCAGAGTGAAATTCACTTCAAAGCTAATGATGAAATTGATACAGATATTGAAATAGCGGCAGAGCCTGAACCTGACATTAGTATTGTGAATGACTGGGACATGGTGATTGCGTTTACTATTATGGCTAAACAAGGGCATACTTTTTCTGGTGAAGATATAAAACTAGCATTAGAAAGTGAGCTGTTCCATTATGGTGAAATGCAATTGTTTCATCAGCTAACAAAGCAGAAAACCCCAATGTTTAGTGCCGCTAACGTCGTGGCTCGTGGCAAATTTGATATGCAAAATATCAGTTCAATGAGCACGCCGGGCATACTGATGTTTGCCAAACTGCCTAGCCCAATTAATGGTTTAACACTGTTTGACCATTTATTAGAAACATCACGCAAGCTGACAGAAAAATTAAATGGCATTTTGTGTGATGAATCACGCCAAGCCGTCACCGAAGAAATGATTGAAGCTATGCGTAGCCGTATTTTAAGTCACAATTTTTCAATGCACTCAACTAGTCAGGATGCGCATGTCTATTCCGAATGATATAGCGTCGCGAGCGGGCGAGTTACGCGACTTACTGAATAAATATAATCATTTGTACTATGTTGCTGACGAACCTGAAGTGACCGACTCAGAATATGACCGCCTATTTAAAGAATTAAAACAAATTGAAACAGAGTATCCCGAGTTACTTACTGCTGATTCACCTACCCAACGAGTAGGCGGGAAAGCGCTCGATAAATTTAGTCAAATTACCCATGCATTGCCGATGTTATCACTCGATAATGTATTTGATCGTGAAGAGCTAGAAGCCTTTGATCAGCGCGTACGAGATTGGCTGAATACTACTGATATTCAAAGCTATGCCGCAGAGCCAAAGCTTGATGGTTTGGCAATTAGTCTGCGATATGAAAGTGGGGTGCTGGTCTATGCCGCAACCCGTGGTGATGGCGAAGTGGGCGAAGATGTCACAGCAAATGTGCGTACAATTAGCTCTGTACCCTTGAAATTACAGGGAAATAATCACCCTGAAGTGATTGAAATTAGGGGCGAGATCTTTATGCCCAAAGCGGGATTTGAAGCCTTAAATGCTCAACAAGTTGCTGAAGATAAAAACCCCTTTGTTAATCCACGCAATGCAGCTGCAGGATCACTTCGACAACTTGATTCAAAGATAACGGCAAGCAGACCATTAGAAATGATTTGCTATGGTTTGGGTGAAATACGGGGCATGGCTAAACCTGAAACGCATATAAAAGCCATGCAAACTATCGCCCAATGGGGTGGCCAAATTTCACCTGAACTGCAATTAGTAGAAGGCGTTGAAGGCTGTTTAGCCTATATAAAACAAATAGGTGAACGCCGAGAAAGTTTGCCCTATGATATTGATGGCGTGGTGCTTAAAGTCGATAATATCAAATTGCAAGAACGTTTAGGTTTTGTATCACGCGCACCACGTTGGGCAATTGCTCATAAATTCCCTGCCCAACAAGAAATGACAGTGATTGAAGATATTGAGATCCAAGTGGGCCGCACGGGTGCATTAACCCCCGTTGCACGATTAACCCCCGTATTTGTCGGTGGTGTAACGGTCAGCAATGCCACCTTGCATAATCAAGATGAAATTGAACGTAAAGATGTGCGAGTGGGGGACACGGTAATCGTGCGCAGAGCAGGGGACGTGATCCCTGAAGTTGTGCAGGTTGTGCTCTCTAAGCGCCCTAAGAATACACATAGATTTGTAATGCCAACCAAATGCCCAGTCTGTCAGTCTGAAGTAGAGCGAGTAGAAGGCAATGCCGTTGCCCGCTGTAGTGGCGGCCTGTATTGCCCTGCACAACGTAAAGAAGCAATAAAACACTTCGCATCTCGTAAAGCGATGGATGTGGACGGCTTAGGCGACAAACTAGTCGAACAGCTAGTGGATGAAAGCTTGATAAATGATCCAGCAGATTTGTTTCACCTAACGGTTGAACAGTTGTCAGGCTTAGAACGCATGGGTGAAAAATCTGCCATTAACTTAGTGTCTGCACTAAATGCTGCCAAAGAGACTACATTTTCCCGCTTTTTATATTCATTAGGCATTCGCGAGGCTGGAGAAGCAACAACGCGATCATTAGCCAGTCATTTTTTAACACTTGATGCCTTGATACAGGCTGATGAAGCGGCATTAATTGAAATAGAAGATGTAGGGCCTATAGTCGCTCATCATATAGTGACTTTTTTTCAGCAAGCCCATAATCAAGAAGTGATTAAGCGATTGCTTGAAGCAGGCATACACTGGCCTGAGGAACAAAAAATAGCAGCTGATTCAGCTTTAAGTGGCAAAACAATTGTATTAACGGGCACATTAGAAAAAATGTCGCGCAGTGAAGCCAAAGAAAAACTATTAGCCCTAGGTGCAAAAGTATCGGGTAGCGTATCTAAAAAAACAGACTTTGTAGTAGCGGGTCGCGATGCCGGTTCTAAGCTAACAAAAGCAGAAAAGCTCGATATTACAGTGGTTGATGAAGCGACATTGATAGAGTGGTTGTCATGACAGTAAAAAACATGTCATTGCTGAGATCTTTACTCACGTCATTGATCCTGAGGTTACTACGTTTCGGTAGGCTTTTAGCCGGAATCCATTAGGTTTCAATAGGAACAAACATGACTGCACTAGCACAAGCCATAAAAAAAGTAGCCACCGGGCCTCACTTAAGCAAAGACTTAACACAACAAGAATCTAGGCTTGCAATGGATGAGATTTTATCTGGAAAAGCCGATCTAGTTCAAGCGGCAATCTTTCTAATTGCTTTGCGAATGAAGCGAGAAACAGATGAAGAAAACCTAGGTTTATTACAATCAATTCAATCAGTAACGACTCAAACCTCATCCAAAACAGATAACCTGTTAATTATCTCTGATCCCTTCAATGGTTATAATCGCCACTGCCCAATTGCTGCTTTTTTACCCGCTGTTTTAGCCGCGTCTGGCCTGCCCACGATCACACAAGGTGTGAAAGAAATGGGGCCAAAATTTGGGGTGACGCATTCACAAGTATTAGAATACGCAGGGGTGTCCACTATGCTTTCGGTCGCAGATGCAACTGACCGTGTGAATAATTCAGATATTGCATGGGCGTATCTTGATCAAGCAAAAACGACGCCTAACTTATACGCATTACAAGACCTACGCACTCGAATAATAAAACGACCAAGCCTAGCAACACTCGAAAAGCTTGTTATGCCGATTAAAGCGAAAAACACATATTTGCAAATTGGCTTTGTTCATAAAGCCTATCCGCCTGTTTTAGCATGGTTAGCACGCCAAGCAGGGTTTGCCTCTACATTGATGGTTCGTGGTATTGAAGGCGGCGTATTGCCAACCTTACGTGAGGAATCTAATTGTTTTAGTGAAAAAGAAGGGATTGCAGTATCTTATCCTGTCTCACCAATTGAATTTGCTGTTCAACAAGATACGCGAGGCGTGCTGCCGCAGCAAAATGAGCATGTAACAGCAGCAGAAACAGTAGAGCAGGGCTTAAACGCATTGAATGGACAATCAGGCGCAGCTTTTGATAGCTTAGTGCTAGGCGCCGCAATGGCACTAAATCACTTCGGATTACAATCTTCACCTCAGCTCGCAGCCGATCATGTTCGGCACGTCATTAAATCAGGCAAAGCAAAATCCTATTTTGAGAGGGGAAAAGATTAATGGTTTTTCAACAAACCTTGAGTTACAAAACAGCTGGACGCAGCACAATAAATATCACAGAAGAGATACAGCAACTAGTGCAACAATCAGGCATTCAAATTGGTACATGCCACATCTTTGTTCAGCACACCAGTGCATCGCTGATGTTATGTGAAAATGCCGATCCGGATGTACGCGTAGACTTAGAAACTTATATGCAACACATTGTGCCCGATGGCGATCCAATGTTTTTACATCAAGATGAAGGCCCCGATGATATGAGCGCCCATATCAGAACAGTGTTAACCAACCCAGACTTAACCGTACCCGTCAGCAATGGGCGTTGTGACTTAGGTATATGGCAGGGTGTTTATTTATGGGAACACCGCACTCATAGTCATCATCGGCGGGTGATTGTGACTGTTCAAGGGGAATGACTAGAATTATATACCCGTGACCATTCAATCTGCAGAATTCAGCATGAGAAGAAGCCATGCTAT
>CAYSGK010000155.1:0-5143 GCA_964430395.1 uncultured Methylophaga sp. | reverse complement strand
CAAGGCGCAATGTGAAGGCACAAAAAATATGCTCCTCGGCAATTGCTCCTGCATTTCCTGCATACACTCCATCCATGGAGATAAATGACTAATTCTGCGACTTTATGCCTAGAATAGTATGGCTTCTTCTCATGCTGAATTCTGCAGATTGAATGGTCACGGGTATATACCCGTAATCATTCAAATCACACGTTTACTCTGAATATTGTAGGTATTTCTCAGAAATACGCTATAATCTATCTTAGCTACTAATTAAGACTCTCAAACGATGTCAGATATCAAATCTAAAATTATAACTATTAGAAAATTCCGTGCTTGACCTCAATACAAATAGTCCTCAAAATCGTGAAATCGCATTAACCGGTGCTACCGGCTTTATTGGTGCAATGATCCTTTCTCAGTTAATAAAAGCAGGATGGCAGGTACGAGCACTATATCGAAATAAAAAAGGCCGTAAACCACAAGTCATTTCTGGGGTGACATGGATCGCTGGTGATCTTAATGATAATCATGCACTCACTTCTTTAGTCAAAGATACTTTTGCTGTCATTCATTGTGCCGGTGTAGTCCGAGGCGCTAGTCAAGAAGACTTTAATTCAGTAAATGAGCAAGGTACATACCAAATTGCCAAAGTGGCTTCTAGCCAGCCTAATAGTCCTCGCTTTTTACTGCTCTCATCATTGGCTGCACGCGAACCAAATCTCTCCCATTATTCTGCTAGCAAGTGGCGTGGGGAGCGTGTTATTAAAAATATTGCGGGGAGTTTACGATGGACAGTGATCCGTCCACCTGCTGTATATGGGCCTGGGGATCGTGAATTGCTTCCTTTATTCCAGAGCATAGCTAATGGCATAGCGCCAATACCCGCAGGTGCGAATGGCCGATTTTCCATGATTTATGTCGAAGACCTAGCATCCGCAATTGTAAGTTGGTTAAATACTGATAGTTGCCATGGGCAAACATTAGAATTAGATGATCAAACCCTAGGAGGTTATAATTGGGACACTGTATTAGCTATAGGTGGAAAAGTGCTTCGTAATGGTAGTAGGGTTCGCCGTTTACCTATTCCTATTTCGGTATTAAAGCTTATTGCTTCAGTTAATCTTGTAGCCTCAAAGATATTGCGCTATTCTCCAATGCTAACACCAGGTAAAATTCGAGAAATCATTCATGCCGATTGGGTATGTAATGACAATAATTTTGAACGATTGGCTGACTGGCAACCCGTATTTGATCTTGAAAGAGGGCTTGAAACTATGTTTAAACACAAAATAGCCGAAAAATAAAAACGCTATGACAGAGCAGAGTACCAAGCCATTTTTCGCCTTATATTTATATTCTTTTCACATCAAAACCATGGAACGTCTATAATGATCGCAAAAAGATCGTTTTGATGTTTCAATGTCAGTTAATATATTGTTAATAAAACTAGTGAACACTAAAATATTTCAAATTGAAAAACTCGTATATGGTGAAGGATGAGCATTTTTAACAAATTTAAAACTATGGCGACTGCCCGCCAAGAGATAGATAAAATGGGCGTCGATCCATTTGATATCCAAATCGATGAGATTATCTCGCCAACCGAAGGTGTTATTAATGGTCAAAAAACGATATTAGCAGGGACAAATAACTATCTTGGTTTAACGTTTGATGAAGATTGCCTTTCCGCAGCACATGCCGCATTAGATCTTGAGGGCACTGGAACAACAGGCTCACGGATGGCAAATGGAAGTTATACCGGTCATCGCATGCTTGAACATGAGCTTGCAGAATTTTATGGTATGCGTGATAGCATCGTATTTTCAACAGGCTATCTAGCCAACTTAGGTATTTTGTCAACACTTGCAGGCCCTGATGATCTAGTTATACTCGATACTGATTGTCATGCAAGTATATACGATGGCTGCCGCTTAGGGGGAGCCAAGTTTCTTCGTTTTCGTCACAATAATCCTGATGATCTAGCTAAACGAATGCAGAAAATTGGCGATCAGGCAGAAAATACATTAATCATCATCGAAGGTCTTTATAGTATGCTTGGCGATCGCGCCTTACTTCAAGAAATTGTTGATGTTAAACGCGAATATGGCGGCTATTTATTGGTAGATGAAGCCCATTCTTTGGGTGTGCTTGGCCAGCGCGGTCGTGGATTGGCCGAAGAATTGGGCTTACTTGATGATATAGACTTTATTGTTGGCACATTCAGCAAGAGCTTAGGTGGTTCTGGTGGTTTTTGTGTGAGTAATCATCCCGAGTTGGATTTTATTCGTTATATGAGTCGCCCTTATATTTTTACCGCATCACCATCACCTGTTACCATTGCAACTACTCGCCAAGCGCTGCGTACCTTGGCCTCAGGTGATCATTTACGTCAACGCTTACAAGAAAACTCTCAACGCTTGCATCAAAGACTAACGGCATTAGAGTACACATTGGGTGCCTCACCTAGCCCCATTATTTCAGTCATTTTTTACGGCAAATTAGAGGCTTTTGAGTTCTGGAAAGACTTGTTGCAACTCGGTATTTACGTTAACTTAATGTTTCCCCCGGCAACGCCTCATGGCATGTATTTAATCCGCTGTAGTGTGAGTGCAGCCCATACAACTGAACAAATTGATACCATCTGTTCAGCATTTGAAAAATTAAAAAAAACATCGTAACTCACTACGCATATTGAAAGTAGAGCTTGAGAAGTTCTGATAAAAACATGCAAAAGCAAAGTCCAATGCGTCGAATATTAGGAAACTTTGGTTTTCTTATTCGTGGACGAGGTATAGCTGGAGTTATGAAGTTTGCTGCCATCGCATTAATGGCAAGAGCATTAGGGCCAGCTGAATTCGGTATGCTGGTGCTCATTCAAACCTATTCTCTATTTGTACGTGGCTTATTCAATGTTCAACTCTTTGAAGCAATCGTTCGGTATGGAGTCCCTCTTCATGATAAGGAAGACAAGCCAGCATTACAAAGACTAATAACAATTTGCTGGCGATTAGATAAAATCACCAGTATCAGCGCAGCGTTGCTTGCTATTCTTATTGCCCCATTAATTGGCCCATTACTCGGAATCGTGCCTGAGCATCTTAGCTTGCTCACGCTTTATAGTATTACTTTGTTTATCCAAATGGGAAATGGCACTGCCACAGGCATTCTCCGGTTGTTTGATCGGTTTGATATTTTAGGAAAACAGATGACGATTGGTCCTAGTATCCTTTTCTCTGGAGTATTGATTGCATGGTGGCTTAATAGTTCACTTCTTGTTTTCTTGTCAATTTTAGCTATTTCTTCTGCTGCTGAGAAGATATATCTAAGCTGGTACGGTTGGCGTGAATTCCAGAGAAATATTCATCCCAATACTAGTTTACTATGTAATAAAAAAATACATTTTGAAGAGTTTTCTGGACTACGACGTTTTTTGTGGATAACCTACTGGCAATCGAATATCGATCTTGTCTATAAAAATATTTCTATTATGTTAATCGGTTCTTTTTTAGGTGCATCCGAAGCAGGTCTATTGCGTCTTGCACGTCAGTTTTCAAGTTTTATTGCAAAACCTGCAGCTCTTATTCGACAGGTTGTATTTCCTGATTTAACTCGTAGCTGGCATCAATCTAGCTCTGACTTTAAGATCATCACTTATCGAACCGCATTATACGCCTGCTTAGCAGGTATACTATTTGTAGTACTCTCTTATTTTTACGGTGATCTACTTCTTACTTCATTCGTAGGTAAAGAATATCTTGCTGCTGCACCGTTATTAACAATCTTATTATTAGCCGCTTCATTTGATCTAGCGGCAGCATCACTTCGTGCTGCTGCTTATGCTGCTGGAGATGCAGACAAAGTGTTGATTCTTAATGCTGCCATTACTTTACTTTATATAGGATTATTCATCACTTTTACTATGTGGCTAGGTTTGATCGGCGCAGGCATTGCTGCATGTATAGCCGCAGCAATTGCACCCGTAGCTTTAGCACTCATTATTCGAAAACATGTAATGGAATGACCACGGGTAACGGACTCTAACCAATAACCTTAATTTTTAGTAAAACGCTGAGGGTTAACCTTATGACCCGCAACTAATAATTCAAAATGTACGTGTGGGCCAGTAGAACGCCCTGTAGAGCCCATTAAGGCAATTTCCTGATCTTTGCTTACCATCTCCCCTAAACTCACAAGAAGTTTCTCGCTATGCGCATATCGTGTGACATAGCCATTGCCATGATCAATCTCAACCATTTTTCCATAGCCATGCTTTTCGCCGACCCAGCTGACCATCCCGTCGGCTACAGCATATATGCTATCGCCCTCCTTCCCTGCAAAGTCAATTCCATGGTGAAATGCCATTTTGCCTGTAAAGGGATCAACACGTTTACCATAATGTGATGAAAGCCAGCCTTTATTAATGGGTCGTCGACTCGGGATGGTGGAAGCAATTGCATCTTCGGTAATAACATAGGTCTGCATTATTTCTAATTGGTGGAGTTGCTTATTAAAGCTATCAGATAATTGATTGAGGTCTAAGCTGAATTCACTCTCTTTTAGTTGTTCTCCATCTTCTTGTATTCCACCTTGTGCAGGCTCAGATTCGAACGCATACTCTGATAAATCTAGTCCAGTCATCGTAGCGAGTTGTTTTGTTATCGCCTTTAATCTAATTGATTCTGCCTGTAAAACACCCAGTTGTTTTGCATAAATATCCGGGATCTCTGCTTTTATTTTTTCAATTTCAGCATGCTTAACGATTAATGGTTGCACTATTGCATCGACAGTAGAAACAGCATGACGCTCGGTGACAGAAATAGAATTTGTAATTAAATGTTGTGATGTATAATATACAGCATAAACAAAAAGTATCGATAATAAAATAGATACTGCTAATAGATGATTTTTTGTTAAAGTCCAATGCTTATGTTCTGATTTATTAGGCGAAATAATAAGAATTTGCATAGTTTAATAATACCTCTTAAATTGCTTCGAGTAATTTCGCAGCACAGATAATAGCTTTCTACTTATGTCTTACAGGTTTAATATTAGCATATTATATACCCAAATTACTTGAAGATGCAGGTTTCAGAGCTTAGCACGAAGGTCAGAGCAAGGCGCAATGTGAAGGCACAAAAAATATGCTCCTGCATTTCCTGCA
>CAYSGK010000154.1:2704-5158 GCA_964430395.1 uncultured Methylophaga sp. | reverse complement strand
AGACCTTTAAGAAACATTACACACTTGGTGTGAAATACTCTGACTATAATGCAGATAATGAATTTCCATCTAAAGTAGATACTGAAAAATTCTGGGTATATGGTCAAATTAAGTTTTAATAATTAAATCACTCCTCTTTACCAGACTGAAGAGTAATTTCAGTCTGGTATTTTTTACATACCCATGACCATTTTGCTGCATGACTTTATTTGATAACATCGCGAAATTTCTGCTATTATTTTCACTTTCATTAATAATCTAGTTAACCAACTACGGATTCCCATGCAGAATATATCAAAAACTACCGACCTCTTATCTATCCTCGTCCGCTCATTAGGATTAATCATGCTTATCATCGGTTTATACGTGGGCATCAAGGTCATCTTTGCCGCGTGGGAACTTTATGATGAACCGCAAAAAATTGAGCGTTTCTCTGACGCTATTGATCATGGCTCAAACCTCGACAATGCAATTTCATCACTCACCGCAAGCACATTAAACACCAAAACCACTGATGCCAAAACAGCTCGTACTGATGTTGCTAGAACCGACGACGCACTACGAGTATCTTATTTCTTAGCATGGTTCCTAGCTGTATTATTGCTGATGATTATTGGTGGTCTAGCTATGAGTGCGATAAGAACTGGTGGACAGCTAGCACTCTATGATCTTGAAGTTAAACGCTTTGCTCGCCAATTAATTGAAGAAGCGAGAAAAACAGATAATGATTAATTGGACTTATTCAAAGATTCCTTAACGACCAAACTAAAAACACCGGCAAGAATCATTAATCCACCGAGTGCAATCATTAACGTAAAGGGTTCATCTAGCAAATAGACCGCCAATATAATCGTAAAAATGGGCCCAAGCATGCCTACAACACCTGTTTGAGCTGGACCAATTCTATGAATGGCTTCGGACATCATAAAACTCGGAATCACCGTGCTAAACACCACTAACATCACCAACCATAACCATGTGGTAGCATTAATCACCAATACCGACCAATCAAGTATTACTATTCCATAAATCAGACCAAAAATACTAGAAGCAATCATCGCCAAACTGGTGAATAGCAAGCTCCCTAGCTTTTTAATAAATTGCTTGCTAAACAAAACGTAAACAGCAAAGCTTAAAGCACTACCCAGCACCAGTGCAACACCCACAACAACATTATTTCCCGTGAGTTGTAACTCCTGTCCCATGACAATCAATAAACCAGAGTAAGTGATTACTAATGACAAAATTAATCGTCGTGTTAACGGCTCATTAAATAGAAAATAACCTATTACCGCCACCATAAATGGATAGGTAAATAAACTTAACCTTTCAAGTTGCGCGGTAATCAACTCCAAGCCCATCAAATCTAGCAATGAGGCCAAAAAGTATCCAAAAAAGCCCAATAAAAATATTTTTTGTAAAAGAGAACCATTCAGAACAGCTTTTCGTGGTTGATCACGTAACAACCAAAATAAAATCGCACCATAAATTGGCAATGCCAAAGCCATCCTCATTACCAAGACCGAATCTGCGTTTAAACCCTGTTGATAGAGAAACTTTATAAAAATAGATTTCAGTGAAAATAACAACGTGCCAAATGCAGCCAGAGCAAAACCTATCCAAATATCTTTAGAATCGGAGGTCTTCATTGTTTAGTAATACAGATCAAAATATTCTCGTCATTCCTGTAATCTTTTAACCGGAATCTAATTGATAAAGCCGATAAAAGATCTCGAGGATGATGGGTAGCTTTATCCCTCAGCAGGCAAGATAATGTCAAAATCTATTTCTGATGATAAGGCTCACTCAAACGATGCACTGAATCAATTAAGCGTTTCATTTTTTCAGGTTCTATTGTTGGATGAATACCATGGCCCAGATTAAATACATGCCCTGTTTCACCTTTGCCAAAGCTGGCTAAAACACTCGCTACCTCCTGTTCAACACGATCAGCAGAAGCATATAAAACACATGGGTCCATATTACCTTGCAATGTCACTTTATCGCCAACACGTTGGCGTGCAGTGCCGATATCTGTTGTCCAATCAAGGCCAACTGCATCAGCACCTGTTTCCGCCATAAGTTCCAACCACTGACCGCCACCTTTAGTGAACATGGTTACAGGCACAGTACGACCATCACTTTCACGCGTTAAGCCAGCAATAATCTTTTTCATATAGGCAAGTGAGAATTCTTGGTAGTTGCCCGTGCTCAGCGCACCACCCCACGTATCAAACAACATAACAGACTGCGCACCCGCCGCAATTTGAGCATTTAAATATGCAATCACCGAATCAGCCATCACATTCAGCAAAGCATGCATCTGATCAGGCACATCAAATAGCATACCTTTCACTTTAGCAAAGTCTTTACTAGATCCACCTTCGACCATATAACAGGCCAATGTCCACGGGCTACCACTGAAACCAATCAAAGGTACTTTGCCATCAATTT
>CAYSGK010000154.1:0-2604 GCA_964430395.1 uncultured Methylophaga sp. | reverse complement strand
GCCAATGTCCACGGGCTACCACTGAAACCAATCAAAGGTACTTTGCCATCAATTTCGCGGCGCGCAAGCCGAATCGCATCCATTACATAACGCAAGTTATCTTCCATATCAGGCACGCCTAATTTGGCGATATCAGCAGCGCTTTGTATCGGATTAGAAAACTTAGGCCCCTCACCGGCAACAAAGTGTAAACCCAAACCCATCGCATCAGGAATCGTTAGAATATCTGAAAAGATAATAGCCGCATCCAAATCAAAACGACGAATCGGCTGCAAAGTCACCTCGCACGCCAACTCAGGCGTGCTACACAAGGTCATAAAATCACCCGCCTTAGCGCGCACCTCACGATATTCAGGCAAATAACGCCCCGCTTGCCGCATCACCCAAACCGGAGTTTTATCTACAGGTTGGCGTAATAAAGCACGAAGATAACGATCATTTTTTAATTCTGACATTGGTTTCCTATTTTCTTTATTTTTACGAAGAGAATTCTAGCATCTCTTGTTGGTTCAAATTGTCGTACTGGGATTCCTCGATACATTTTCACGCACACGAGTAAAGTGAATTGAAAGCTTGAAAAGAAAAAGATAAAAGCCAAAATCACTCAGGGTAAAAAGTCTGCGGCTTATTATCGTATCTTCCTTTACATAATTCGACGGTAAAGAAGAAAGCCTATCAAAGAAAATTATTGAATCATCAGCGAGTCCCTCACCTTCCGGCAAGAAAAATATATGACTAATGTACTGCTTTTTTATTGTTTGGACATGCTGATTTATTACATCCTCAGACTTTTGACCTGTTTCAACAAATTTCTGAAGAAGCATATCATGATACTTCTGTAAATTTATGATTGGCGCATGGACTAGTTTTGAAGGTATATAACGATCATTTTGTTGTGAGATATCACAAGTATTCGAAAGTATTACTCCATTTACTTCCTCGATTCTACTATCAGGTAGCTCGCAATGTGCTAAGCCTGAAATCCCATCACCCTGATATAAAAGAGGGTTATTCTTAAGAAAGCTAGTGTAAAGTCGTCCATCAAGGTTATCTGGAAAAGCTTCTAATTCAGAAAATAAATTCGCATTTGCGTAGTCAGATAAGTATTGAGGTAAATATTTCTTTATATCCTCAAAATCTATCATATAAGATCCCAGAAATTCTCATCCACAGCTTCTGAAAACTCCAAAGGTATATCTTCAACATGCCCAAGTAATTCTGATGCAAAAGTATGAATTACTTCAACCTGCTTCATTTCTATTTGATTGGCATCGTTAACCAGAGTGTAACGATCAAATGATAACCCCTGAATAACTTCTTGGTGTTGAACTAAATCTGGTTGTTGATCCAATTGTTGTAATGCCTGCGCTTGACTATCAATAGCAACCCCACCAAATAAAATTAAAGTGGTTATCGCCGAGCTAACTGTATTTGAATATTTAATAGACCCCATATTTATATCCTTAATTTAATATTCAGGATTTAATGATTGTATATGAACATCACCAATAATTTTGTAGAATATTCTTTTTTCTTCGTCATGAATGCTCTCTAAGTGAGAACTAAAATCTTTCATTTCAAAGTCACTAATCGAAGAATCAATATCAATAATTGAACCATTAATCATCTCTGTCCCTATTTGTGCCTGAGCACCACTAATAACTTTAAAAGTACTAGTAATAGAGTTTCTCTCAATTTGGGTTGATAAATTTATATTATTACAATCAAGCATATCACTTCCAAGCATAACTTTTACATCTGATGCCTCAAATATATCCATTTCTGAGAAAACATTTATATAGCGAAGAGCTATGCGATTCACATTGCCAAATATATTCAACTGTTCAAACCGAGAAAATGTGTCTAATATTTTCTTTTGAAATACATTCCAGCCTTGATATTCATTAATATTTGCTAAAGACATAACCTTCGGACCAATCTGCATAGTAAAATATTCATTCTGCATTATATAATGTGGTGAAAATTTAAGATTGGGATCCTGATTCCTTATCTGAGCAGGAAGCTGTAGAACTGGCAGTTGATTAGCTGTATTACTATAGTCAGCCTTAAACTGCTCAAAAACGATTCCAAAAATAGCATCGTCAGGAAGTGTTGAGTCAAACCTCAATTCAAATACTGCTTCCTTAATCGGGCACGGTGTTATTTTTTTAGGTAATTCACGCATCAATATTTTCCGTGTTTTAATTATACATTAATCATACACTGAATTTAGATTAATATATCAAATTGATGCATAAATGCAGAATTTATTTTTATCAATCTAAACCTCTAAATAATCCAAAATACCTTCCGCTGCTTGACGCCCTTCCCAAACAGCTGTAACCACAAGATCAGATCCGCGCACCATATCACCACCAGCAAAAATCTTATCATTAGTAGTTTGAAAACCAAACTTACCATCTTCAGGTGCAACCACGCCACCCCAATTATTGACCTCAACACCAAACTCTGCAAACCATGGTGCAGGGCTTGGGCGGAAACCAAAGGCAATAATAATGGCATCGGCTTCAAGGACTTCTTCACTGCCTGCAATCGGCTGAGGACGACGACGACCATTTTCATCAGGTTCGCCTAATTCCGTGG
>CAYSGK010000153.1:0-5172 GCA_964430395.1 uncultured Methylophaga sp. | reverse complement strand
AGCCATTGAACCGAAAGCAATTATTATGGCCGCTGGCTATAAAGCTTCTTCTAAATTCATTAGATTAGTAAAACAAGAAATACCAAACATATTCTTTCTTAACCTTTCGTTTGTAGGCAGTTATGCATTACAAAATACACTTGGAAACAATGCAGATAATATTATTATCACACAGGTTGTACCCAGTTTAGATTCAGGTTTACCGATCGTAAATGAATACTTAGCAGCACTTAAACAATATGATCCAAATTTACATGCTAACTTTGTGTCACTGGAAGGGTTTATTGTAGCAAAGCTATTTTATACGGGTTTGCTCAATATTAAACAAACAATAACAAAGGAAAGTATTATTGATGGCTTAGAAGCTATAAGAGGTGTTGATATTGGTTTGGGAGAACGAGTTTACTATGATGAACACGACCATCAAGCCATAAATAAATTATGGCTTACATGTTTGAATAAAGGAAAATTTGAACAATTTAATTGGAGATCATTACAACAAAAAATGGATGTAGAGCCGTGAATAAAAAGGACAAATATGTATAATTCATGGAGTATTAAACATTTACTTCAATTATGGTCTGTTGTTACTATTGTCGCAATTATTTTGATTGCATCATTAGCAATATATAGTAATAACTTTTTTGATGCTACGCAAAAAGACTTAACACATCATATTTTGCCAATAGAAAATGCAAGCCGACAAATAAACAGTGCGGTGGCATCCTTTATTGCCAGACAAGAGAAAATGATGACATCTACATCATTAGATGGGCTTAAAGATTTGGGTTCAAGAAAATCGCTAGAAACCTACTTTTCTCAAAATTGGCAACAAATAACTACTTCAGTGCAAGATAGCCAACAAGGTATAGAGATAACAGGATCTTTGTATCAATATTATAAGCAATTTCTAGAAATAGATGACCAATTACTAGAGCTTGTTAAGTATCATCACCGTATGCAAGATCGAATGAATGAACAAATAGAGGATACTGAAAAACTAGAGCAAGAAATTCAGAACCACGTCGATTTTATATCAGGGCGTATTAATTTACAGCTGAGTCGAGCAAGGCGGGCGAGTCGATTATCTTTTATAGATAACGATGGCTTAAATCAAACTAACAACAAGATCCATAAGCAAGATCCAGTACAAAAACTAAGTCACACTTTAGCACTAAACGTCTTAAGAGTAACCAATCTTGCCCAAAAAATTATACAGGCAAATAATACAGATAATTTAGTGAGTATCCGAGGTAATGATATTCAGCAATATGAATCAATACTGGACTTTAATATTTCTCAATTGAGGAAAAATATCCTCAAACAGCCGGTTTTGTTATCTAAGACAAAGGTGTTAAAAAGAGACGTTGACAATTTACTTGCCACGGTTATCAATGATCAAGACTCCCTTTATAATATTCGTTTTAAGCAATTAGAGAACGATCGATTACTTGCCGCTGGTCAAAAGAAATCAATATCAGTGTTAGAAATTATTATGGCTAAGCTTGAGCAACTATCTCTATTGGTGAATAATCAAAGTTTATCGGTAGTTGAGCGATCAGCTCAAGTAGCGAAGACATCACGCTGGTCAATACTTTTACTAGGCTTAATGATTACCGTGGGCATGTTTGCTTTTATTCGTTCAATGTCAAAAGGCATTAATGCCTCTTTAGCAGATGTTCGTAGCGCAATGCACGCACTATCATCGAAAAAATTTGATACACGATTAGCAGTTCTTGCAGGTAATAATGAATTTGCAGTATTAGCCAAAGATTTTAATAAATTTGCTAATAATAATCAGTTGTTAATTGAAGATTTGGCTGAGGCAAAAGAGTCTATACAAAGTCGAGAGCAACATATAAGCACTATCCTAAATGGTGTGCCTGAAGCGATCTTAACACTGTCAGAAACAGGTGAAATTCAATCATCTAATCCAGCTGCAGAGCAGGTATTAAATGCTAGTAATGATGTTTTGATCGGATTAAAGTTGCCCCGTTTCTTTGCACGAGACCAATCAATATTTACATTGGAAGATTTACAGAGAAAACTAAAAGATAATCATGAATTCGAAGGCCGTGATTACAATAATCAACCTTTTTCAATGTGGATATCCTTAAATTCTATTGCGAACGAAAAAGAAAATTTGTGGGTGTGTGTAATTTCAGATATTACAGCTTGGAAGCGTGCTGAACAGAATTTAAAAACAACAAGTTCTGAACTTGATGCAATATTAGAAAATGCCATGGTAGGCATCGCTTTAATTAAAGATAGGGTCGTGACTAGAGTTAATCACAAATTCGAAGAGATCTTTAGGTGTGACCGAGCAGATATTGAAGGACATTCATCTCGTAAACTCTATCCAACAGATGAAATATATCAAAACCTAGGTGATGAGGGCTATAAAGTATTAGCTCAAGGAGATAATTATATAAGTGAAATTCGTCTTCTACGGCAAGATGGAAATATGTTTTGGGGAATGATGTCTGGTAAAGCGATTGATTCTAGCGATCCTCAAGCAGCTACAATTTGGTTGTTTGAAGATATTACGGAGCAACGAGAGAAAGATGAAAAATTACTTAAATTGGCTAGCATCGATCCATTAACAGGCTTACCAAATCGTAGTGTATTCAATGATCGCTTGGAACATGCTATTCATCAATCCCATCGAAAAGCGGTACGTTTAGCCGTTTTTTTCCTCGATTTAGATCGCTTTAAGCAGATTAATGATTCACTAGGCCATAAAGCGGGTGATCTTTTACTTTGTGAAGTGGCTAATAGATTAAAACAATGTGTGAGAGAAGGCGATACAGTTGCACGCTTAGGGGGTGACGAATTCACGTTGATTTTGGAAGATATACGCTCGATACAATTTGTTGCGAAGGTTGCCGATAAGGTCTTAGACGTTATCTCACAGAGTTATACTATTGATGAGACAGAAGTAAGTATTAGCCCAAGTATTGGCATTAGTCTTTATCCTGCAGATGGTCAAGATTCAGATCTATTACTGCGAAATGCTGATGCGGCTATGTATCATGCAAAAGAAAATGGCCGAAATAATTTTCAATTTTATTCTGCTGAAATGAATTCTCAAGCTGCTGAACGCCTTGCGATGCAAACAAGCCTGCGAAGAGCCGCTGAACAAAATGAATTTTATCTTGATTTTCAACCCCAGATAAATTTAAAAACAGGAAAAATATCAGGGGCAGAGGCGTTATTACGCTGGAATAGTTCTGAATGGGGACAAGTCTCACCCTTCCAATTTATCCCTATTTTAGAAGATACTGGGCTAATAAATCGTGTTGGAGAAAGGGTGATAAGGCAGGCATGTGAAACGTATCTTGAACTAAAAGATGAATTAGAACCTGATTTTCAAATGGCTGTAAATCTATCAGGCCGACAATTTAGTGGTGGAAAACTAGCATCCACAGTCAGGGATTTATTAGAAGAACTTAATATGCCAGCCCAGCATCTTGAATTAGAAATTACAGAAAACATATTGATGGATGACACGCAATTAGCTGTCTCAACATTAGATGAATTAAGTGATTTAGGTATTAGCTTAGCCATTGATGATTTTGGCACAGGCTATTCATCACTATCTTACTTAAAACAGTTTCCATTAGATGTCTTAAAGATTGATCGTAGCTTTGTACGAGACATAAACGATGATGCCGATGATGCAGCCATTGTTGATGCGATATTGGCTATGTCACGCAGGTTAAATCTAGAGGTGGTTGCCGAAGGTGTTGAAACTGTAGAACAGTTAAAATTCTTGCAAACACATGATTGCCCAAGGGTGCAGGGCTATTATTTTAGCAAACCACTTGCTATCAATGATTTTAGAACCTTTATAAGGCAAGGTATTACAGAGAAAATACCCAAAAGAGCTTTGCACGCCTACTCTAGTGGTGAAATCAGTTGATATTGTATAATTGTTCTTTCACTATCATTCAAATAAATAGTGAGCCCTAAAGCAGGATATTGCCATATTTCAGTATTGCTATTTTCGGGGTCTTGTATTACTAAATCTGTAAAACCAAAACGATGAAGCACCATTTCTTGATTTAATCTTACAGTAGGAATATAGGTTATAGCACTGACGGCAGCGTTAACTAATGCTGCATTATCTTTATTGCTAAGTTGGTATTGATGGGCACCGCTAGGCTGTAATCTAGCCTCGGTAGCACGTGATTTCATTTTTTCTATCTGTTCTGCATTTACCTTTAAATTTAGTACTAATTTAGCGGATAATCCGCCCATATTAATGCTGTTAAAAAAAGCTTCAACAGTCGACTTTTTGCCTGCTTGGGTAAAGATGGATGTGTGGCCGTATTGATGAAAAGATTGTTGTGCTTGTTGATAATTGGTTTTACCAAGATGAATATTAAATACACTAATTTGGCCATCAGGCATTAATTCTATTTCCCACGGCATAGGCGCGCTGGCTTGCTTGGATGGAATAAGCAACATTGCAAAAATAGCGGCAATAGTGAGAACTAGCCCGATAAGAAATTTTTTCATTTATTGATGTTGCCTATTTTGTTTGTAAGTAGAATGTGGCGGGGCCATCATTAGTCAATGAAACTTGCATATCAGCACCGAATTCCCCAGTCTGAATATGTGGATATAATTGACTAGCTTGATCGCAAAAATAATCAAATAATTGTAAGCCTAAGTCAGGCGGAGCCGCAGGTGTAAAGCTGGGCCGCATACCTTTTTTTGTATCTGCTGCTAAAGTAAATTGGGGGACAAGTAGCAGGTCACCTTTTATATCTTGCAAAGAAAGGTTCATTTTATCATTTTCGTCACTAAAAATACGGTAAGCTAACAATCGTTTTAATAATTTATCTGCCTGTATAGTGGAGTCTTCTTTCTCAATACCAATGAGCACGAGTAGACCTTTCTTTATAGCCGCTATTTCAACATTATCGACCACGACATTGGCATATCGCACTCGTTGCAACAATCCGATCATGCTAATGAAGTATTATCAGGTTCAAGCCGTTTAGCCATTGTGCGTGTTGCTTTGACTAAGGCATTAATAAGTGCCGGCTCACCAGCAGCATGACCCGCCATAGGCACGATGGCAAGTTCAGCCTCTGGCCATGCTTGATACAATTGCCATGACTGTTGCATGGGGCAGACAATATCATAGCGACCGTGAATAATCAT
>CAYSGK010000152.1:0-5193 GCA_964430395.1 uncultured Methylophaga sp. | reverse complement strand
GGTATAAAGACTGACGAATTAATAATCGCAGGTTTTGACATTATGGCTCAAAATTCAAGACAGAAAAGTAGGCGCAATACCGAGCGCCGAAAAAAGGAAAATCGAAAGATAAAACATGCTTTTGGTAGCCCTGAGTGGATTGAGGAAATAAGAAAACATTATTCAATGTGGCCTAAAGAAGATCGTCGCACACAAGATCGCCGTAACGAAGATCGTCGCACACAAGATCGTCGGACTGAGATTCGTGTCGAGAGTACATCTTCGAAGAAGCTAGCCAAAAAAGGGGTTGGCTTATTAACAGAAGAAGAGAAAAAAATGCTTAATGAGTTAACGTCACCGAAGAAGTAATATTAGCCGCCAAATAAGGCTAAGGCCTCAGCATATTCCTCACTGTTTTCATCAAGCTCATCTACATCCATTTCAATATCAATATTAAGCGTTTTAAAGGCTTGGACTTTTTCTAAGGTGCTCGCATCCAATGCTTTTTCAGTATTAAAATAACTTTGTATATTAGCAACCTGAACAATGTCAATAAGGTTAGGTGTTGCGCTGGCCTCCCTATTCAGGTCATTATGTTCTGCAGCAACCGCAATAAATTCATCAGTAAACTTCCAGCTTTTTAAAATTGCTGCGCCAATACGTGGATAGAGCTCTTCAATAACGTTATCCAGTAATACGGTATTTTGTAAAAGACCAGGTGTTTCTTCTGCTTTCATCAAAATAGGCAGAACGCCGATATTATGGATCAACCCTGCTAACATGGCCTCGTCATTTTTTATTCCAGCTTCTTTCGATGCTAATAGTTGACTGATAGCTGAAACTTCGCGGCTATGCTCCCATAATACATGTAATCGTTTATCTAAACGATTAGATGTCGCTTGAAACATTTGCTCCATAACAAGGCTGGTAACCAGGTTTCGCACCAATGTTAACCCTAGACGAGACACGGCCATTTGAATAGTTTCTGTAGGGATTCTGCCACGGTAAAGTGCACTATTGGCGACTTTTAATAATCGCGTGGACAATGCCGCATCAGTGATAATAATGTCTGCCAATTGCGCGGCTGTGACGTCGGGTTCATCAACAACCTCGCGTACTTTTAATGCGACCTCAGGTAATGTTGGTAGCATTAATGTACCGTTTTCAAGATCGGCTAAAATATCATCATAAAATGTTTGTTGTTCAGTCATCGCAAAATTCTGTAAAATAGTGGTAGTAAAAGATTATTCTCAGTTACTTAAATCGACTTGCCAACGGTTTTCTTTAATTTTATAAACAATACTACAGAATAAAAGGTGTCCTCTTTGAACGACGATTTTCCAAGAATTAAACGTCTACCTCCGTATGTGTTCAATATTGTTAATGATTTGAAGGCAGAAGCGCGCGCGCGGGGTGAGGATATTATTGACTTTGGTATGGGAAATCCTGACAAGCCTGCACCGCAACATATCATTGACAAATTAACTGAAGCGGCGCAAAGAACAGATACTCATCGCTATTCTATGTCGCGAGGGATTCCTCGTTTGCGCAAAGCGGTCACGAATTGGTATAAACGAAAATTTGATGTTGAACTGGATCATGAAACAGAAACAATTGTTACAATCGGTTCAAAAGAAGGCTTAGCGCATTTAGCGTTAGCAACCGTCGGGCCGGGAGATGCGATATTAGTTCCGAATCCTGCTTATCCAATACATCCCTATGGTTTTGTTATTTCGGGTGCAGATATTCGCCATGTGCCTTTAGTTGATGGCGGAGATTTTTTTTCTGAACTGGAAAAATCGGTAAAAGATTCATGGCCAAAACCTAAAATGTTGGTGTTAAATTTTCCCGGTAATCCAACAACACAATGTGTAGATTTAGAGTTTTTTGAGCGTGTTGTAGCATTTGCCAAAGAACATGAAATTTGGGTGGTGCATGATTTAGCGTATGGCGAGATTGTATTTGATGGTTATAAAGCGCCATCAATATTAGAGGTACCCGGTGCTAAAGATGTGGCTGTAGAATTTTATACATTATCTAAAACCTACAATATGCCGGGTTGGCGTGTTGGTTTTATGTCGGGTAATAAAACACTGGTTGCGGCATTAGCACGGATGAAATCGTATTTAGATTACGGAATGTTTACCCCCATTCAAGTCGCGGCTATAGCGGCATTAGATGGTCCGCAAGAATGCGTGACAGAAATTGTGGCAACGTATAAAAGTCGCCGAGATGTATTGTGTGATGGGCTTAATGCAATTGGTTGGGAAGTTGAAAAACCCAAAGCAACCATGTTTGTCTGGGCTAAAATTCCTGAGAAAT
The DNA here is from genome assembly GCA_964430395.1 of uncultured Methylophaga sp. Lineage (GTDB taxonomy): Bacteria > Pseudomonadota > Gammaproteobacteria > Nitrosococcales > Methylophagaceae. Next base: position 2,892 of record CAYSGK010000152.1, on the reverse strand, counting down.
ATCGTGAAATGGGTTCGTTAGAATTCACGAAAAAATTATTACAAGAAGCAAAAGTGGCTGTTTCACCGGGCATTGGTTTTGGTGAATATGGTGATGACCATGTCCGCTTTGGTTTAATTGAAAATGAACATAGAACACGTCAGGCGATCCGAGGGATCCGTGATATGTTTAGAAAGGGGTAAGGTAGGTGCAATCAGTAAAGGTAGGTGTTCTAGGTTTAGGAACAGTAGGTAGTGGTACAGTCAATGTGCTCCACCGTAATTTAAAAGAAATCACCCGACGTGCAGGACGGGATATTGAAATCACACGTGCGGCTGATCGTAGTTTTGATACACCAAAAGACTGTGATACTAACGGCATTGCACTCACTACTGATGCACATGATATTGTCTGCGACCCAAGCATTCAAATCGTCGTCGAGTTAATTGGTGGAACCGGCATTGCACGTGAATTGGTGTTAGAAGCACTTGCCAATGGCAAACATGTGGTTACCGCAAATAAAGCCTTGATCGCGATGCACGGCAATGAGCTATTTGCTAAAGCCCAAGAGAAAGGTGTCACCATTGCCTTTGAAGCGGCGGTTGCAGGTGGTATCCCAATTATCAAAGCCATGCGTGAAGGTTTAGCCGCCAACACTATTGAATGGTTGGCAGGCATCATTAACGGCACTGGCAACTTTATCCTGACAGAAATGCGTGATAAATCACGTGACTTTGCGGATGTGTTAACAGAGGCTCAAGCGCTGGGTTATGCAGAAGCTGATCCTACTTTTGATGTTGAAGGCATTGACGCAGCACACAAGCTAACCATTATGGCATCGATTGCCTTTGGTATTCCATTGCAATTTGATAAAGCCTATACCGAAGGCATTAGCAAGATATCGCAAGAAGATGTTAAATATGCTTCCGAATTAGGTTACCGAATTAAACATCTAGGGATTAGCAAAAAAACGGAACTAGGTATTGAGCTACGCGTTCACCCAACCTTAATTCCTCATCGCCGATTAATCGCCAATGTTGATGGCGTGATGAATGCCGTCTTGGTTCAAGGTGATGCCGTCGGTCCAACACTTTATTATGGCGCGGGTGCGGGTTCAGATGCGACCGCATCGGCAGTAGTCGCTGATATTATTGATATCGTTCGAGCGTTAACAACTGATCCTGAAAATCGTGTACCTCATCTAGCTTTCCAACCGGATGCACTCGTTGATACACCGATATTAGATATGTCAGAGGTGGTTACATCCTACTATCTGCGTATTCATACTGAAGACAAACCGGGTGTATTAGCAGATATTACACGCATTTTAAGTGAGCAAGAAATTAGTATCGAAGCGATCTTGCAAAAAGAACCAGAGGAGCAGGGTGGAATTGTTCCCGTTATTATGCTGACACAACAAGTTATTGAAAAAAATATGAATGCAGCAATAAAACAAATTGAAGCACTTGATAGTGTACAAAATTCAGTCATGCGTATTCGCATGGAATCATTAGGATAAATATTTAACGTCATTCCCGAATTCTTTTATTGGGAATCTAAGTATTTTTAAAACGGCTCTTCCTGCCCAAACATGCGGGAATGACGATGAAAATAAAAGGAAAACAAAATGCCATTTCGACCACATTACACAGGCCTAATCGAAAATTACCGTGACCGCTTACCTGTTAGCGATGATACCAAATTGATCAGTTTAGGCGAAGGTAATACGCCACTGCTTAGGCTTAATAATATTCCTGCAGTATTAGGTAAAAATGTTGAAATTTATATCAAATATGAAGGATTAAACCCAACTGGATCATTTAAAGATCGTGGTATGACCATGGCAGTGACAAAAGCGGTTGAAGAGGGCAGCAAAGCCATTATTTGTGCCTCAACAGGTAATACTTCAGCATCAGCCGCCGCCTATGCCGCCCGAGCTGGCATAGCCGCATTTGTATTGATTCCTGAAGGTAAGATTGCATTAGGTAAATTAGCACAGGGCATGATGCATGGTGCAACGGTAATTCAAATTAAAGGTAACTTTGATGAAGGCATGCAATTAGTTAAAGATGTGGCCGATCATGCGCCAGTAACCATTGTGAATTCAATCAACCCTTTCCGTTTGCAAGGTCAAAAAACAGCGGCATTTGAGATTGTTGAAGAGTTATCACGAGCACCTGATTTTCATTGTTTGCCAGTAGGTAATGCCGGAAATATCACAGCACATTGGATGGGCTATAGCGAATACTTTGACGATGGTATTATCAAGGAACGTCCTAAAATGGTCGGGTACCAAGCTGATGGCAGCGCACCGTTTATGCGTGGTGAAATGGTAGACAAGCCTGAAACAGTGGCTACCGCTATTCGCATTGGTCACCCACAAAGTTGGGATAAAGCATGGAAGGTTAAAGAAGAGTCTCAAGGCTGGTTTGACGAGTGTACTGACACCCAAATCTTAGCGGCACAAAAACTATTGGCGGAACAAGAAGGCATCTTCTGTGAACCCGCCTCAGCAACCTCATTAGCCGGCGCTATTAATGATATTAATAGCGGCAAAATTCCTGAAGGCAGCATGATTGTATGTACGCTAACTGGTCATGGTCTAAAAGATCCTGATACAGCAATTAAACAAAGTACATCACCGATGTTGACTGTTGATGCAACGCTAGATGCGGTTCGTGATGCAATTTTGAACAATATGGCTGACTAACTTGAGCGACTCACCAGAAGTATCTGAACAGGAAATATCATCGGCAAAAGTGCCGCATGATATTTTCTTAAGTAACTTAATAATGAATCATATTTTATTATTCACTACGATTTCTGCTTTTGGTGGAAAATACTTTAGTTTAATTATACTGGTGCCCATTTTTTCATTTCTAGCATTAGCGGTTACATTTTACCGTTCGAGCA
>CAYSGK010000151.1:607-5231 GCA_964430395.1 uncultured Methylophaga sp. | reverse complement strand
TCGTTCTTGAGGAAAATAATGACTCAACGGCAATGCATAATTCTAGAAGGCGATGCGCAATGGTGTCGAAGTGCATCTATAACGTTGCTGTCAGATTTTGAAAATCGTAAGGTACTTATGTTGTCGGCCGATGCCGAAAATGATTTTTTAACGGTTCATCAAAAACAAGCCCAGCAATATCTAGGAAAAGAATTTGATGCCGTCATTTTTGATGCATTAAAAGACTTTAACCCAGATAGTTTAGCAGCCATTATCGGCACAATCAGGCAAGGTGGTGTGCTGATTATATGGCTAGGGAACGATCAATCTAGCTTGTGGTTACAACGCTTCAAACGTATTGTAAAAAATCAATGGGGTCAGACTCGATGGATTTATCAAGAAGAGGGTGAAGTAGCTCTAATAATTACTAAAAAAGAGGAAGTACTCGAGAAAGATAGGGAATCAATCGAGTCTGACCCCATTGATTTATACCTGACAGCAGATCAGCAACAAGCTGTTCAAGCTATTAAAAAAGTGGTGCATGGTCACAGGCGCCGACCATTAGTGTTGTCTGCTGACAGAGGCCGAGGAAAATCAGCTTCATTAGGTATTGCCGCAGCAGAGCTTTTATTGGAAGGAAAACAGCGCATCTTGGTCACTTCCCCCAGTCTTTCAATTGCCGATACCGTGTTTGATCATGCTTCTCGCTTATTACCTGAAGCCGAGAAAACGACAGGATTAGTTTCATTAAATGGTGCTGAAATCCGGTTTGTTGCACCTGATATATTGATTGGATCTGACCTTAAAGCAGATCTTGTATTAGTTGATGAAGCGGCAGCGATTCCAGTCGCCATGCTTGAAATGCTCTTAAAACGCTATTCACGTATTGTATTTTCAACGACATTACATGGTTATGAAGGTACTGGGCATGGCTTTGCTATTCGTTTTCAGAAGATACTGGATGTGAAAACACCTAATTGGCGTCACTATAGAATGACAATGCCGATCCGCTGGGAAGAAAATGATGGTTTAGAGAAATTTAGCTTTCAATCACTGTTACTTAATGCAGAACCTGTTGCTGATGAATTAATCTCTGAGGCACAAATTGAACAATGCCAGATTGAAATTGTAGATAAAAAGACATTAGTAGCTGATGAACATTCCCTAACAGAATTATTTGGCTTAATGGTCTTGGCTCATTACCGGACACGCCCCAGCGATTTACAAATGCTACTTGATCGGGATGATATGACAATTATTGTTGTGCGTTATCAAGGCCATATTATTGCAAGTGCTTGGTTGGTGAATGAGGGTGAGCTGGATGCAACACTATCACAAGCAATTTTTGAGGGGAAACGACGGTTAAAAGGCCACCTTTTACCTCAATCACTATTGGCTCATGCAGGTATCGACGATGCAGGTTCTTTAAAGTATCAACGTGTTGTTCGTATTACCGTTCATCCCACTGTTTGGCATCGAAAAATTGGTCAAACATTGCTTGAATTTTGTATAAAAAATGCAACTGACCACAAGTGTGATGTGATTGGAACCAGTTTTGCCATGGATGATCAGTTAGTCTCATTTTGGTATAAATCGGCATTTGAATTTGCACGATTAGGCCTGCATCGAGATGAGGTGAGTGGTAGTCATTCCGTTATGATGTTGCGAGCCTGCTCTGATAAAGGGACATCAGTAGTGCAATCAGCGAAACAACGTTTACAACAACATTGGCCTCATTTATTGATAAGCCAGTTTAATCAGTTAGCTGTCAGGCAAGCTATCACCTTATCGCTGTTACTAGATCCTAAAGAGGTGAAGTTAGCCAGTAGTGATAAGAAAGAAATTATTGCTTTTGCAAAGGAGAAACGTGGTTATGAGTTTTCACAAATATCCTTGTGGATGTGGCTCAGTCAAAAAATGACTACCTCAGAATTTTTAGGATTAACACCACAACAGCAGGCATTGTGTGTGCAGGCTGTATTACAACAACAATCATGGTCTTCGATTATTAAACAACTAGGTTTTTCGGGAAAATCTCAAGCGATAACGGCGTTACGTGAAGCGATATCTAAATTATTAGCTCAATAAAGCTCGCGTTTAAAGATAATAGTATCACTGCCTTTAAAAACACCAAAACTAGCACGAGCAGTAGCTGGATCATTGTAGATACCATCATTATTATAATCCCCTAATAACCAGTCAAAAGACCCTGTTAAATTACTTTTTATATTAATAAAACCATAGTTATCTTCACCGGGAGCGGAGAAAGTTAATAATCCATGTCCGCTTACTATTTGTTGAAATGAGGCGCTGCTAGTGCCGTTGGCAATTGTCATCGCCGCGTTGCCAGCTAACCAGCTACCACCATTTGTTTCAGGATTGGCTAGACGAAAGTGTGAGTTAAGGTTTAATACTGTACATTGATCAGCTGTATTTGGTGTCCAGTCAATACCATTAAAATATTCTGTTTTTATGGTAACGGGTAATGGTAATAACTCAGAGCCATGTGCATTATTGATGGTGAGTCTACCAAATCGTATGCTTCCTCCCGTAACTTGTAGTAAATGAGGTAATGATTGTGTGGTGACACCATCACTATCTGTAATAGTGGTAAAGCTTAAGTTAATGGTATTGCTATAAGGGGAAACTAGGCTATTGCCATCGTGCAAGTGCGTGTATATATCATTACCGAATGTGAAGGTTAAGCTACCATCCGCATTATCGTTTAAACTTACAGGAGCGGCAGTTCTATTCACTCTAATCAGATTAATGCCATCTTTACCTAATTTAACAGCATCACGGTTGGTGGCAGTAATTGAAAAATCGCTTGTAGTTAATTTTGCAAAGTTACCGGTATAATTTTGCGTGATAGTATTGTTACTGTTGTAAGCCGAAACTTTTATTTCAGGTGCTGTTTGATAACCAAAACTCTGACCATTATAACTAAAGCCCGTGCAGGCATTTTCAAACGTACCATTGTTAACAGTGGACACCTTAAAATGATCCGGTACAAAACGACCGATTGTTACTTCTGGTGAAGATATAGTGCGAGCGACTAAACTGGTGCCGTCGCTAGCATCAATGCCTGCGAAATCTTCATCTATCATTTTTAAAGCAATGGCGCCAACTTCAGAATATCTAGCAGTATGACTCTCAATCACACCCTTTATGTTGGTGAGGCTACCTAGCGTAAGTGTGCCTAAAACACCTGTGGCAGGAGATAATAAAGAGGGGTAATTGCTGGCAATTACAGGAATATCAGCATAATTACTCATAACTGTGCCAGCAGAATCCACCGCTTTTATTTGCAGTGAGAATAAGCGTCCAGCCTTATGAGTAGGAGAAGCATTGAAAGTTGCCGAATTTAGCGTTTCATTATTACCTGCTGTCTGCCAGTCATTATGTTGAGAAACAAGTGTAAATGCGGCAGGGCGAATAGAAAACCTATCTATAGCACAGGTAGTAATCAGTGCGCCTGTTGGTGGTTGATACGTTATGCGAACTGCCACATCTTTCCAAACATTATTAACAGCTGGCATGTTGACGGTAGAACGACCATTGGCAATAGTAGCTATAGGTAATGTTGATATAACAGTTGTATTGACAGGACAATTATCACTATCAAAAGCCACACTGGTCATATTGGCTAATAGCTCAACTTTTACATTGTTTGTAAAGCTGGTATCAACCGCCGTTTTGTCTGTATTCAGCGCAATCACATCAAAACTAATGTTGCCGTTGTCAGCTATTCGGGTCTGAAGGGAACCAGTAATGGCAGAGGCTACGGTAGCTGAGTCAAAAGCATTGAATCTGCCGATAACTTTTTTATTGATTATGCCGAAGGCTTGAAATTCATTAACCTGCAGATACTTATCATCACCATAATTTGAAATAGTATTAAATCGCAGGCGGGTAATATTATTAAGGCGACCGTCATTATTGGCTGGAGCTGCTGTTAAATCAAAGAGTTGTTTGCCAGTAGCTTTATTAGCAATAAAGAAAGGATTATGACCGTTCCAGTTGCCGTTCACTTCAAATTCATTGATTTGTAAATAAGTATCACCGTAATTATTGAGTGTTGTTAAGCGTACTCGTAGTACATTATTAAAAGGGCCAATAGAAAATGATTGTTTACCAACGGTCATAGTTGCCTGTAATGGGATAGCAGGCTGCCAGCCAGCAGTTGTTTTTACAGAAATTTCAAAATTTTTCAAAGAACGAGCTGTTCCGGGCACATAGAGAGAAATGGAATCCAGTGTAAATTGATCGGAGGCTTCTCCAGGGGTGCCATTAAGATCGGGATCAAAGGTAAACTCAAAGATATTGTTCATCGTGCCAGCTCGACTAAGCCAATTTTGACCACGCCAGCGGATATTGGATACCCCATCATTAATTTTACTAGGAGACCAAGTACTAGAGCTGGGAACAACGGCACGGATCCCTCCGGCATCAGACTTGGCAAAATTATAGGGGTTGGCAAGCGCTTGGTTTGAAAATAAACGTTGCCATGCGCCATGATTATTTTGCGCTTCAATGACAAATTCTTTTAATGAGCGATTTGTACCGGGCACATAGAGAGAAATGGACTCAAGTGTAAATTGATCGGAGGCTTCTCCAGGGGTGCCATTAAGATCGGGATCAAAGG
>CAYSGK010000151.1:0-507 GCA_964430395.1 uncultured Methylophaga sp. | reverse complement strand
GCGCTTGGTTTGAAAATAAACGTTGCCATGCGCCATGATTATTTTGCGCTTCAATAATAAATTCTTTTAATGAGCGATTTGTACCGGGTACATAGAGAGCAATAGATTCAAGCTGGTAAATATCATTTATATCACCGGCTTCACCTGTAAGACCATCTTGTTGGCGATCAACAGTAAATTCAAAGTTATTATTCATTGTACCGGGTCGACTGAGCCAATTTCTACCCGAACCGCCACTCGTTATTCCATCATTGATATAAATAGGTGACCATGTGCTGGATGATGGAACGATATCTCTTATACCGCCTGGTGATTCAGTTACATTAATAGGGCCTGCGTGATTAGCAGTAGTAATACCAAAAGAGGCAACCAAATAAGCGATGATAAATTGATGTTTAGTCATGAATAGTGGTTTGCATACTGCGAGAAATATAATCAGGATCACTGTAATCACTATATTCACTTTTTGCCGTGATCAAATAGACGTTTTTAGTGTTTATATTTTCA
>CAYSGK010000150.1:0-5261 GCA_964430395.1 uncultured Methylophaga sp. | reverse complement strand
ACCCGCGACCTCCGGCGTGACAGGCCAGCATTCTAACCAGCTGAACTACCGCTCCACACCTCTTTGAGTAAGCTTATTGCTAAACCGGAAACTCAAAGAAGCGGCAAGAATACAGCATATTTTGCAAAGGTGTTAGCGTTATTTTCATAATAATAGTGGATCTTGAAATAGTCACACTAAAAGAGCTGATTATTTCCAGTTATTTTGCTTTGCATTTTGTAATTTTTGATATCCTTCAAGCAACTTTATGTGTCTCTCAAAACCTTCTAAACCTAATCCTGGGCAATGTAAATTATGAAAAATCTTATCGCCTTCCACAATCGCTAGGCCATCGGTGACATTCCGAGTTCCATACAAATATTCTAAACCTTGTTGGTAGTCTTCATATTGCCGTTGCGGATGCCATTTTATTTCTAACAATGCTTTTAAACAGCGGTAATATCGAACCCTTTCATCAGAACCTTGCTCCAGTGCCAAACACCAATCAAGCCATTCAATCGCTTGCTCATCCTGCAAGGCGAGATACAACATTGCTTTAATCTCACCTAATCTGACCGTTGACCATAGTGTATTAGGATCCGGGGCCAAACCAATAAAAGCGGCCGCCAAAGTTTGGTCATTATATGCGCCATCATCCAGTCGTTCTAAAATAGCTTGCCAACGCTCGTTATCACCTTGTTTTAACGTTAAAAAGTCTTCGCGGAATAAGGCGCCTTCATTATTATTTTCCCAGACCAGTTCATCCACAGGATAAATATCAGACATGCCCGGCACTAATATCCGACAGGCATAGACATCTAGGTGCTCATAATCAGCAATATAAATATCGAAACCCATATCATCAATTTTAGCACTTAAATAATTAAGCTCATCTTTGGTTTCTGCATCATAATCCCAGTCATAAAATGCATAATCCGGAGTGGTTCGGAAAAAATCATTAGAAATAAAGCCGCTGGAATCAATAAAATGCATCTCTAAATTTTGAGGAGAAGCCACTTCATCTGGATCAAATATTGGAGAGTGAAACACATCTAATTGGTCTAAATTCCGACCCTGTAGCAACTCTGTCACCGTGCGCTCTAATGCCACCTCAAAACTGGGGTGTGCTCCAAAAGATGCAAACACAGAACCGTCTTTAGGATTAATTAATGTCACACTCATTACCGGATATTGTCCGCCCAACGATGCATCGGCGACTTTAAGAGTGTAACCGTGCTCTTCCAGCTCTTGAATTGATTTTTGAATATCAGGATAACGAGCTAATACGCCTTTTGGCACTTCTGGCAAACATAAGCCTTCGGCTATAATTTTATTTTTAACATAGCGTTCAAAGATTTCCGAAAGCGATTGAACCCGTGCTTCATTACGCGTGTTTCCTGCCGACATTCCATTGCTTACAAAAATATTGGCAATAATATTAATTGGTATATAAAGTGTTTTTCCATCACGCAGGCGATGATAGGGTGCAGCACAAATACCTCGTTCACCGATTCCTGAGTTTATATCGAATAATTTATCTGGGCTTAACTCCTTTTCAGGATCAAAGTAGTCCCATAAGGATTGATCCATCAATCCATCTGGCATTGTATCGCCTGAACCATTAAACCAACGCTCACCTGGATAATGCACAAATTCATGTTGACTGTGCTGCTCGCCAAGATAAAAGTCAGCAAAAAAATAATTACAACTCAGCCGCTCAAAATATTCGCCCAAAGCGCTTGCAAGACAAGACTTCTCGGTACTGCCTTTGCCGTTTGTAAACATGAGAGGGCAGCTTTTATCGCGGATATGCACAGAATACACATTGCTAACAGGGTTTAGCCAAGAAGCTTGCTCGATATCAAAACCAAATGATTTTAATTTTGCCTCCATCGTTGCAATACTAGTTTCTAGATCACTGTCCTTACCTTTGATATAGGTTTTTTCTGTCATTACTCTCTTCTTGAATAAAAAAGGCCTTGCCAGAATTCATTCTCGCAAGGCCTTATTCTTTATTTTCTTTAAATTTTATTTCTGTTTTTTAGGTTTGACGTTGCCAATTGCGCCATCAGAACGTGCCATCAAGTAGGCATATAGTTTATCCCTACCCGCCATTACTTTTGGATTGGCTTTCCATGTCGGCATGCTGCCAATTTGACCTGATTTACCGTTTTCTACTGTACTAAAAAAGGTCTCTTTATCAATAACTTTTAGGCTTTCAATTAAATTTGCACCGATACCGCCGTCATCTTTACCTAAACCATATTTGGCATGGCAGCGCGAACACCAGTTGCGAAATAACTTATAGCCTGCATAACTGTCTGCATCTAACTTATTACCATCAACAACACTGTAGAGCGCACCTTCCTCTGAGCTACTAGGTGTTGAATCAGAAACTGTAGGAGCAGAAGGGGTAGCAGGCTCAACAAGGTCTGGTTTTGTCTCTGCTTCAATTGCTTCTGTTTTAGGTGCCGATACTTCTTTAGCCACAACCGCTTCTTCTGGTGTAGTTTCCGTAACAGGTTCAACTTCCTTCTTAGGTGTTGCTGGCTTAGCGGCTACATCTGTTTTTACTTTATAAGCCTCATCACTACCATGCAGTGCAGGCCATATCGCCAACATAAAGAATGCACCCAGAGCGACCGCGCCGAGTGTAATAAAAAGTAATTTTGAACTGTTCATTTCCCTTTTTCTCCTATTATTTAAAAGGCGTTAAAGCTTGTATTATGAGATAATGACGCAACTTAATCAAACAGGAACGACAAAAATGAGCATTGAACAATTACTTATTCAACGGAGCAATGCCCGCTGTGAACTCTGCGCTGCCGATGCCCATTTATCTGTCTATGAAATCCCGCCTGTTTCAACAGTGACTGAGGATAACAGCATTCTTGTTTGTGATGCTTGCCTTGCTCAAATCAATAATCCAGATAGCGCTGACTCAAATCACTGGCGCTGTTTAAATGATTCTATGTGGACTCCTGTGCCTGCGGTGCAGGTCATGGCTTGGCGGCAATTAAAACAGCTTGATAGTGAGTCTTGGGCGCAGGATTTATTAGATATGCTCTATCTCGAACCAGAAGTTCAACAGTGGGCTGAAGCCGGCCAGCCATCAGATGGCGATGAAAACACCTCCCAATCCAAAGACAGTAATGGCACCACGCTCAATGCCGGTGACAGTGTTACGCTTATTAAAGATCTTGATGTAAAAGGAGCCAACTTTACTGCCAAGCGCGGCACGATGGTTAAGAACATCTCTCTGACCGACAACCCCGAGCACATTGAAGGAAGGGTAAATGGTACCCGTATTGTCTTATTAACTAAGTTTTTGAAGAAAGCCTAAACCAAGCGTTTCCCTACGGATATTATCTCCTTGGCCACACTTTCATGATCACCTTTTTTTGCGACAACATAAAATGTGGTGTTCAGGTCGATCTGCTCTGATATTTTGGCTGCCGCCATATCAAGATCCGCAAAGAATGATTTACCTTCTATTGCAATAGTAATCGCCGGTTTTTCTGGATAAAAGGCTACGCTCTTTTGGGCAATCCATGCTTTTTTTACATCACTGCTTGCTTGCAAAACACCAGCAAGATAGTCCTGAAGCTCTCGGCTCGGATTATATGAAACAATATCATCTTCATCTGATAAATAAGCCCGCTCTTCTTCAGCTAATCGATCTGTTTCTATTTTCTTTTCCGCCATTTCTTTCCACCAGCCTGCATCCGCCTCTCGATCTCGATTTATCAAAAAATGATAGGCGTACTGGCAAGCATCGATAATCAAATCGTCTTGTTTTATCGCTTTTTTCATTTGCAACAATAAATTGTCATTATCATCATCAAAAGCCAATCGACCAAGTGTATAGGCAACTACTGTATTTTCAGGATAACGTTTTTGATATGTTCTATAGGCTGAGATAGCTAAATTCTGTTCTCCAAACTCTTCTTCAAGCACTGCTTTTTCCCACAAGCCATCATCATCTAAAAGATCATTGTTCGTTTTGCCCAGTTCTTCTAATCGAGATTTTGATTCAATCACATATTGATAGCGTTCTTCCCATTTTCGTCTGTTTGATCTAAACCAATCTTTATCAAACTCTTTAATAATGCGCTCATATGACAGGCCTAACCATTGTTCTGCGGCTGTTCTTACATTTGGCTCTGGCAAAGAAAAATCAGTGCCTAATGCGGCTAAGCGATCTGATAAAGAAGGATGAGTGTCATCATAATTTGTTTCATAAGATAGCGCCGTTTTGAGCCGCTCTTCTAGCTGCCCCTTCGCGGGTGAATGGCGGCCCATAAACGAACTTAAGCCTTGCCAAGGCATTTGCTTTGGCCGAGACATTTCATCTGCCTGCTTAAAAAATACTTGCCAATAATTTTCGTCTACATACGGTCCTGTGACATGGACATTTATAAGAGCATTGCCTGCAGTCTTATTATCTGTTATTTCTGCCGCAACACTATCTGCTTCAAATTCATTTATTCTTGCCAAAGCAAAAGAATAAGCTGAGAACCGAGGTGAATACCAATCAAAAAAACGCCTCATCATGTTTGCACCCATATTGTCGTTCTGCTGAAATGCAGTCATAATTCGGTGCCAAGCCATTCTCACTCTATAGATCCAGCCGTTAAACTTGCCATGATTACCTGACAAGTGACCAAACTCATGTGCTAGCACCGCCTCTGCCTGTTTAGGAGATAAGACTAGCAACAATTCTAAACCTAAAATTATGGTGTTTTTATTCCAGCCGAAAATACCTAATCTTGGCGTTTGCACTACCGCAGCATTTAACTCATTCGTCAAAAGAACGCGGTGTACTTTTGGCGCTTTTAATTTACGTCCAATTTTGTTTATTGTTTCAAATAAGTCTGGGTTCCTCATGGGCGTAAGCTCATACCCTTGCGGCTCTTCAAAGCGAACCCAAAGCGCTTTTAATAAAATCCAGATTATCGGAATTAAAATGAAGAGTATTTTCTTCTTCATTAACAATACAAGTATAGCGGTACTCCAAAAGGCCAGCATGCTAAGCCCGCCAACAAGAGCGACCAGTGCGAATAAAACACCAAAAATAACCGCATAGCCTAACAAAGCAAACCAAAATAATTTTCGCTTATATTTAGTTAAGTCGCTTGCAGCTAATGTTTCTGCTTGCTCTGTAAGTATTCTTAATGTTACTTCTGCTTGCTCCGCTTCACTCATATCTTAAATCCCTTTAATTCAACAATATATACCCAAAATACTTGAAGATGCAGGTTTCAGCAAGAGAAGAAGCCATT
>CAYSGK010000149.1:2287-5274 GCA_964430395.1 uncultured Methylophaga sp. | reverse complement strand
AAATATTAGCATACCAACTCCCAGAATTGATTTCGCCGCGAAAGGCGGCTGATATTCCACTAACACCAGCCAAACTAGAAAAATGGTTAACGGGTTTACCGCTATTGAATGTTAATCAGTTAAGTTATTCAATTCCTAAATATATTCAACAATTCAATCACATTAATATTTCAGATAAAGACCGATTTGCTATGCTGGAACTGTTGCGTCCCGTTGTTGCACATTTGTATATATCACTTACGAAGCGGTTTTCCAGAAGAAACCTTGATTTATCCAGAGAATCACAAGAAATTCAATGGTTAACACGAGAAATGATTTCGGAAATGGCGGTAGGCTATCAGCGTTTATTGTTTAGCATAGCTCAGAAAAAAATCGGTATGATGAACCGAAATCAATATACCGTATTAGCTCAAAGAACAATTTATTATTTGAGTGAACAAATTCGTTTATCATATATTCTGTGTTGCGTTCCTCCTAAGAAGGCATGGTTTGAACTAAATTGTACTTATTCATATGCATTGAATCACGATTTAACAACAAGTAAATTAAAGGATGATTTGGCCTATTTTGACGAAAAAGGCAACATTAACACGCTTTATAATCGTATCTTGTTATTATCAATGGTGGCGCCGTACAGTCTGCGTGGTGCTGAGCTAGAGCAAGTCTATTATGGATTAACAGCATGGACGGATCTTATTCAAGTAAGAAAAAATGATGAGTCTTCAAATGGATATGCTATAGGTTTTGATGACGACTATGGTCCTATTTACTATCCTAGACTGGAAAATATTGCAAATAAAATGATGATTGATAATGATCATTTGCTCCGCCAATTAAAACGCTGGCAAGATTCAGGTGATAGGCCAGAATCATTTGACCAGAAAGGTATGTCAGACAAATTATTAGATCAAATAGTCTTGGCTTTAGAAGCTACAAAAGTTGAGAATGAAGAACAGTATGAAGGCGATAATGAACCCGTAGAAGTTGTAATGGGCTTACAGGATATTGATCTATTTTTAGATCATATTGATGCGATAATGAACGATGATGTAATAAATTCACCCATTCCTAAAGTGAAGACAACTGAATCAGAGCTTGATATAGGGAGTATTAATTGGGACACGCTACAATTTTACACACCTACGATTCAGCCAACATCAGCTCGGGAAGTTACGGTTAAAAGACAGGTCAAGCAACAGGAAGATGACGTGCCAACTGTTCGGCGACATAAGTTTACAGTTGAAAATGAGAGTAAAAAAGGGGCTTGCATCAGCTGCAATGATCTCCATGGCAGTGGATTATTTATCGGTGAAATGATGTTTATTCGAGGCTATGATCCCCAAATTTGGACATTAGGCATTGTACGGTGGATGAAAATATCTGAAAATAAATTGTATGTAGGTTTGTATCTATTATCTGCAGAAGTAGACAGCGTTTTGGTCAGTAAAGAAGGTACAACTGGAGATGTGACTATGAATGCATTATGGATGGCAGACAGTGATGAACATGGCGATACATTATTATTGCCCAGAGCAGAGTTTAGAATCGGTAATCAAATTCAATTAACACATCATGGCAAAGAGATTTCAGCAACATTAGGTAAGGATATATGGCATAGCGAAGGATTTGCTCAGTTTACATTTTCTGCACAAGGTATGGAAAAAGAGGATTCTGAGTCTTTTGAAGAATATTTGATGCCAGCCTAATACTTCCCGTTATGATTCAATATGCAATTCCAATGATCACGGATAAACTATTCTGGTATGATGCTCGTCCATGTTAATTATAAATAAACTGAATTGATTAAGGTTATAAAGGTATCGGAATGAGTGATTTTTTACCTGGTTTAGAAGGCGTTGCTGCAACAAAGTCAGCCATATCATTTATTGATGGAGAGAAGGGGCTGCTTTCTTATCGTGGATACACGTTACAGACCTTAGCAGAAAATAGTAGTTTTGAAGAAACAACCTTACTGTTGCTTCAGGGTGAATTACCTACTGCCAATGAACTGTCTGAATTCACTAGTCAACTACGTAGCCAATATCGAATTAAATATCACATTCGGGAAATGATGCATCATTTCCCCGCAACAGGTCATCCAATGGATATGTTGCAAACAGCTGTTTCTAGCTTAGGTATGTTTTATCCGGGTAATGAATGTTTAACGGATGCTGATGCTTGTGAAGACCTCAACTATGTGCGTAATATGACAGTGAATATTATTGCATCGATGGCACCATTAGTAGCCATGTGGGAACATATGCGCCAAGGCTATGATCCAATAGAACCACGTGAAGATTTATCGGTTGCTGAAAATCTACTTTATATGTTTACCGGTAAAGAGCCAGATCCATTAATGGCTAAAATTATGGATGTCTGTCTTATTCTGCATGCGGAACACACACTTAATGCTTCAACATTTTCTGCACTTGTTTCAGGTTCAACATTGGCAACACCTTATAGTGTTATTTCAGGTGCTATAGGTACACTGTCAGGTCCTTTACATGGTGGAGCTAACTCTCGTGTAGTCGATATGCTAAAAGAAATTGGAAGCGCTGACAAAGCCGAAGCATGGATCGATAATGCGCTTGCAAAGAAAGAAGTGATTTGGGGGATGGGGCATCGTGAATATAAAGTAAAAGATCCTCGTGCCACTATTTTGCATAAATTAGTTGCCGAATTAATTGAAGATCGTGGTAGTAAATTAGATTCTACTTTTGAAACAGCAATGCGAGTTGAAGAAATCTGTAAAGACAGATTGGGTCATAAAGGTGTTTACCCTAATGTAGATTTCTATTCAGGTATTTTATATGCTGAAATGGGTATTCCTGCCGATCAATTTACAGCCCTTTTTGCCGTTGCAAGATCAGCAGGTTGGTTAGCACATTGGCGTGAACAGATCTCAAATAATCGAATTTATCGACCTACTCAAATTTATACGGGTAGCGACATCCGTGAGTACACCTCACTAGCAGAACGCACTTAAG
>CAYSGK010000149.1:0-2187 GCA_964430395.1 uncultured Methylophaga sp. | reverse complement strand
AGAGCGACTAAACTCTCAGCATCATCATTCACACCTTTTAATAGAACAGCCTGATTAAGTAGTTGGCAATCCACATGTCGTAAATTATCTAAAGCACATGCCACTTCGGGATCAATTTCATTTGCATGATTGGCATGCACCACCATAATGACCTGTAAGTGCGTATTTTTCAGCCATTTTAATAAAAAGGAATCGATTCGCTCAGGTAATACAATCGGTAAACGTGTATGAATTCGTAATCGTTTAAGATGAGGGATTTTTTCTAAATCAGCGACCATTGCAGAGAGTTTTGCATCCGTTAATAGTAACGGATCTCCGCCACTTAAAATGACCTCATTAATACTGCTATCAGAACGTAATGTTGCGAGCGTTTCTAACCATTGACTAGATAACGGATTATTATCTGAATAAGGATAATGACGGCGAAAACAATAACGACAATGGATAGCACAAGCCCCTGTTGTAACTAATAATGCCCGCCCGTGATATTTTTGCAAAACACCCGGTGCAGTCAATGCCAAACTATCACCTACAGGATCAGCGATATAATTCTCAACGGATATGGCTTCATCAAATAGCGGAAAAACTTGGCGTAATAACGGATCATCTTTATCGCCATAGCGCATTTTATCAATATAGCTTTGGGGTACTTTTAATGGGAAGTTTTTAATGATATCTCCCTGAATGGCAGATAGTTCATTAGTTAAGCCTAACTGTTTTAGCAGTTCTTCAGGGTCTTTGACTGCATTTGCTAATGAAATTTGCCAAGTTTGTTTTGTGCCGATTGGTTGAGTTTGCGGTATCATATGCGTTTACATTTATTTATAGACATTGATCGTCTCTCAAAAGAGGTTGCCATGGCAAGTGTTAGTACAAATCAATTCAAATCGGGACTAAAATTTATCCTAGATGGTGATCCTTGTAGCATTATTGAAAATGAGCTAGTAAAACCAGGAAAAGGCCAAGCGTTTAATCGTGTTAAATATCGAAACTTAAAAACGGGACGGGTCAATGAACGCACCTTTAAATCGGGCGATAGTGTTGAGCTAGCGGACGTTATGGAAGTTGAATTAGAGTATTCTTATACTGATGGTGAATTCTGGTATTTTATGGATCCGGAGACATACGAGCAACATGCTGCTGATGAAAATGCGATAGCAGATTGTAAAAAATGGCTTAAAGAGCAGTATGTTTATACAGTAACGCAGTGGAATGGTTCGCCATTATTAGTCACCGCTCCTAATTTTGTTAACCTAGCCGTAACAGATACGGATCCTGGTTTAAAAGGGGATACGGCAGGAACGGGCGGCAAACCCGCTACATTAGAAACAGGGGCAGTTGTGCGAGTACCCTTGTTTATGAATATTGGTGATGTGCTACGCATAGATACACGTACAGGCGAATATGTAGAGCGAGCAAAATCTTAAAAGTAGTCGTCATTCTCGAATTCTTTTGTCGAGAATCTATGGAATTTGATGATAGTTTAATCCGTGCATAGAAGCTCCCCACTCACAATATACGGGGATGACAGAGAAATTACGAATGAGTGTAGATGGAAAAGGCTGGCAACCTACAGCTGATATAGAAACATTAAAAAAGCGGGCTCAGTATTTGGCTGATGTCCGCCTTTTTTTTGCTGAGCGTGATACCTGGGAGGTTGAAACCCCAATACTGTCTTCAGCAGCACCTACAGCACCGTATTTAGATAGTTTTACCACCGACTATAGCCCTATAGGTTCCGATAGCAAACAGACGCAGTATTTACAAACCTCGCCTGAATTTGCTATGAAGCGATTATTAGCAGCAGGCTCAGGCTCAATCTATCAAATAGCACGTGTATTTAGAAATGGTGAGCAGGGTAGACTGCATTCGCCTGAATTTACTATGCTGGAATGGTATCGAATAGATTTTACTCTTAATCAGCTGATGAATGAAGTTGAGGCCTTATTAAATAAGGTCTTTAACTATAACGAATTTGAACGATTAAGTTACCAAAAAGCCTTTAAAAACTGTTTAGCACTCGATGTGTTTAACTGTTCTGATGATGAAGTCAAACAGTGTGGTCAGAATCATATACCGAGTTTAGCAAATGATTTTGATACAGATAGAGATAGCTGGTTAGAATTATTAATGAGCTATATTATTGAACCCGAGCTGGCAAAGCAGCATCAAGCTTTCTTTATTTAT
>CAYSGK010000148.1:0-5303 GCA_964430395.1 uncultured Methylophaga sp. | reverse complement strand
TGTTGCACAACATCAATACCATTTACGTTTTCTCGAAGCCTGAAATCGGCAATAATAACATCGGGCATAGTGTGAAGGCATATTTCAATGGCTTGCTCCAAATCGGTCGCAGTTGCAACATTACACTGCCATGCCTCAAGGGTGAGTCTCATCCCTTCCAATATAGATTCGTCATCGTCGATCACTAAAATATTTTTTTGGGCAAAACGGTTTGTTATGGCAATTTGATTCTGTTCAACAACGGTTGTTGGGGATGCCTTTTTTAGTTTTAGTCTGAATCGAGAACCTTTACCCAAGCGAGAGCAAAGGGATAAGTCATGATTAAGTAACTGTGCTTGTTTGCGAACAATAGCAAGTCCGAGCCCCAATCCTTGTTGTTGATCACGCTCAGGATTATTGATTTGGTAAAATTCATCAAATATCAGATTAAAATCAGATTCAGCAATCCCTATACCTGTATCCCAAATTTCGATCCACACTTCATCATTGTGTTGTTTACAGGCAAATAAAATACCGCCTGAATCAGTATAACGAATAGCGTTACTGAGTAAATTACGTATGATATTTTCCAACAAGGCACTATCAGAATAGACCCAAACCGGATGACAGCGTAGTCGCCAATTAAGCCCCTTTGATTTGCATGCCACTTCAAAGTCATGGGATAACTGTTGCATTATCTTTGTTAAATCAACGGCATTAATTGAAGGCGTAATAATCCCTGCATCAAGTCGACTAATATCGAGTAATGAATTGAGTAAGCTACTCAGTGACGAAACGGATTGTTTTAAAAAGGCTAATGTATTTCGTCCTGAAGGTGAGAGTTCTTCAGAAGACAGTGCTTCAGAAAACAGGCCTAACGCATGAACAGGCTGGCGCAGATCATGACTGGCTGATGCTAAAAACCGTGTCTTACGTTGATTGGCATTCTTGGCTTCTTGTACACTAGTTTTTAATTGTTCAATAAGAGTAGCATTTTCAAAACGAAGTTGAATTGTTGATAAGACAGAATAATTTGTTCTTTTTCCGATTACAAAGCAGAGTAAAATATCAATAAGACATAATACGGCTATTGCAGTATAGGCAGGGTCACCTAAAGTAAACAGATAAATAGCAGTCAGCCCAAGAGTAGTGAGCATAAAAACATAGAAGCTAGCCACCCAATGGGACGATACAAAAGCTGAACCGTTAACAATGCCAAAAATAAAAACGAATAAGAATATCTGAACGGTTGGTGAGCTAGCAGTTAAAAATAAAATAGCCGATAAAGCATAAGATATACCGGAAGCAAACGAGGTGAAGGTGATGTATTTTCCCCAGCGAAAACTTTCTTGCGGTAGGGGCTTAACTTGGAAGTAGCGTTTTGCGAGCCAATAACGAGTAGTCCCAATGCTTAGTGTATAGAGTGTCCATGAAAATAATATAAGGTGATTAACTTTTCCCCATAATAAAGCAGTCATGACAATAGGTAAAAAAGCCATACTTAAAGCAAGTTTAGGGAAGTTTTGATAAATAAAATGTATGCCTTCCGCATGAGTTTCTATGCTGAATTCTTCTGAATGGGGATCGAATAGATTTTTTAAACGAAAAAGCACGTTATTTAAAACCAAATAAATTAAGTTGTTTGGCTATTTGGATGAGTTCTGTTCGACTACTTACACTAAACTTATTGAAAAGTTCTTTTACATAACCGTAAATAGTATTCTCAGATAAATTTAAAAGTTTAGCTACTTCTTTCGTGGTATAGCCTTTTTCAATGAGTTGTAACACATCATGTAATCTAGGAGGAAGGCTGATTTCTCGTTCACCGTCATCTACAATAATAGGAGAAGTATTTCCATTCAGTCGTGCTTGCCATTTAGAAGGTAAATAAATATCTCCGGCGAGAACAGTGTTGATAGCATCTATTAACTCGGAGGGGGAAGTAGTTTTTGGCAAATAACCGGCAGCACCTTTATCCATCATTAATTGAACATCTGTTGAGCTTTCAGATGCTGAGATGATAAGAGCTGGAATTAATGTCTTGGTATTACGAATATTATCTAAAACTTGAGGAGCGCCGCCATTGGGCATTCGAAGATCGAGTAAAATTAAATCTATATCAGGATGAGACTGGATAATGCTATCCACATCATCAATATTAGTTGTCGTAAGAATGGAAGCTGAGGGAAGATGTTGATTAAGCACAGATCGTACACCTTCAAGATAGAGTATATGATCATCAATAAGAAGGAGTTTCATTGTATCCCTATTATATATTGTTATTATTATCAAAGTATATTTAGCTTTGATAACAATAACAACCAAGAGACTAACAGTTCTAGAATAAATTATTTAAATCATTGAACAGGTAGACAAAAAAGTCATTACGCACAAGCAATATCTTCTATGTGTTTATCCCTATTTTGAGTAGTTTTAAGCCATTACATAACTAATTAACAAACATTATATTAGAACATTAAACAAAAGCTTGTGCTACCCCCGGATTCGGGGGGTGTTCAGACTATTTATTCCCCAGCGTTTAATTGCTACCATGGCAATCAATGGTGCTAAAAGTATGGTGAAGTCGGTCGGACCTTCTCTAGTACAAACACCGCAACAGTTTATGACCAATGAGGGCTTTTTAACGTTTGAAGGGCCCGTTTCATTTAATGAACAATTGACCTTCTCAGATGAAAAATTTGCCACACAGCGTCAGCGCACCAAAGAATTGTTATCAGCCGCAGGCGTAACGGATCAATCACAGGTCTGGAGTGAACAAAAAGCTAGACTAGACCAATTGCGTCAAACTGTTGAAAAAACAGCATCACAATGGCAAAACCCAGCCAATAAAGGCTCTGATTACAGTGGTAAATTAGCCAGCAAACAAATAAAACAAATGCATGAAGATGCCAATATTCAGGCTGTTTGGTTGACAAGATCGACTTGGAAAATTCATAAAAACAGTTTGGGTGTACCATTACGCCGAACGAAGCCGGGCTATATACTGTTTAAACGTGACAGTGAAAAATATTGCCAATTAAAGTCTTATACGTTGACAGAACAATATAGTGGTGGTGGTAAGTATCAAGTCGCAAGTGGTGTTCGTTTTGGTTATGTGCGATTTCAGACGTGTAGTTAAAAATTAATTTTTTTTGTCAACCAAATTCAAGGCACTCCGTTGTATTTATTGTAGGCACTCTACATTTAATTAATTATGAACGGAGAAATAAAATGAAAACACATCTATTAGTTGTTGCACTGGTGAATTTGGTTGTTGTTTCAACCGCATCAGCCGTCTCAGCAGACCGAGTTGAAGATCGTTTTGATCATGCTGGGGATCGAATTGAACATAAACTGGACAAAAAAGGAGATCGAATCAATCATCGTTTGGATAAAAAAGGTGATCGTATTGAAAACCGTTTTGATAAACGAGCCGAAAAAGCCAGAGCTGCAGGTAAATATGGTCTAGCTGATCGCTTGGAAAGAAAAGGCGATATTGCTGACCGCCGCCTAGATAGAAAAGGCGATCGCATTGATAACCGTTTGGATAGAAAAGGTCAGCGAATGGATCGTAAGTTGGATGAAAAAGGTGAACGTATTGCAGATAGAATTAGAAATAATTCGTGATGTTTTAAAATGAGTAACCCATTAATGCAGCGCATAGACAATTATCTATGCGCTGCGAATCATGGCAAATAAAATAGTTGGTTTATTGTAATTTAACGATAGTGACCCCAAATACATGAGTGACACACTTGATTGTTTTTTAGCCGAAAATGAACGCCAAGCTTTTCGTATGGCACAATTGGCTACCGGTCATAATGATGATGCACTTGATATAGTGCAAGATGCAATGATTAAACTGGTACAGAAATACAGTGATCGTGAGCCCTTGGAATGGGGGCCATTATTTCATCGTATTCTGCAAAGACAAATTATAGATTGGTATCGCAACACCAGTATTAAGAGACGAATTTTTAGCTGGTTTGTGGCAGATGATGAAGAATCTTCTGGTTCTTATCTAGAAGCATTAGCCGATCCTACCGATACGTCACCAGACAGATTATTGCAAGGCGATCAAGCAATGGATTTGTTACAGTCAGCATTAAAAACGTTACCATTACGACAGAGACAAGTATTTTTACTCAGGTGCTGGCAAGGGTTAAGTACAAAACAAACATCTGAAGCAATGGGGTGTTCAACCGGTAGTGTCAAAACACATTACCATAGAGCATTAACGACATTGCGTTCGCGATTAGGTGAAACATGGCCATAGAAAATAAACAATCTTATTTTGAGCAAGCAGCAAAACAGCAGCTGGATGACAGTTTAAAAATGATAGATGCGGCAACATTATCCAAGCTGAACCAAGCGAGACAACGGGCGTTATCGTATGAGAAAAAGAAACGATCATTTCACTTTTCTTGGGCGACCGGTCTGCTCGGTACATTTGCAGTGGCTATGCTTGTGGTTACAATTCTTCCTTCAACTCAGCAATCTCAACCGCTAGTCCCCGACTTGATTACAGAACAGTGGGATGTACTCGTGGTGGCTAATGAAGATGAATTAGAGTTATATAATGAATTAGATTTTTATCAATGGTTGGATGATGTACATGGTTAGAAAGTGCCGGTATTTAATTTTGTTTTTGGGGTTAACTAACACTATTTATGCAGATGAGCCTGCCATACCAGATGAGGAATTATTGCAATTTCTTGCTGATTGGGAAACAGAAGATGGTGAATGGCTTGCACCTGAGCAATTACAACAAATGCCAGAACTTGCTAAACAAGAGGTAGTACAAAATGAAGATGAAGACTAAGAGTCATTTATTTATTTTAGTTATTGGGTTGATGTTTATGACCCCTGTTTTTTCTGCTGATAGTGCGCTTAGTTGGGATCAACTTTCACAGCAGCAACAACACACATTACAAAGTGTAAAAGGAAAGTGGGCGACATTAACACCACCGCAAAAAGTACGATTGCTAAAGGGTGCGGCCAAATGGCAGGCAATGTCTGCAGATGAACGTGTGTCGGTTAAAAAACAGTTGAAAAAGTTTAAACAAATGACACCTGAGCAACAACAAAAGATCAAAGAGCGATATCAGCGTTTTAAACGGCTATCACCAGAAAAACAAAAACAACTTAAAGCACGCCAGAAGTGGTTTCACCAGTTACCAGAAGAGGAGCGACAGAAAATTCGCCAACAATGGCAAGACATGTCACCTAAGAAACGTGAAGCCATCCGTAAAAAATTACACAAGATGACACCAAAACAAAAACACCATATAAAAAAGAAGATGCAAAAATAGAACGGGTATATA
>CAYSGK010000147.1:0-5345 GCA_964430395.1 uncultured Methylophaga sp. | reverse complement strand
ATAACTTATTGAATAATTAATTAGTTGTCATCATTCTCTATGGTTGGAATGTCAGTATAACCATGAAAATAAGGCCAGCCATATCCCCAGCGAAATTTAGTTGGCCAATAGGGTGAACCACCCACACGTACACCGGCTAACATTAATTCTGCAATAAGCGGTTCACCGACTTTAGCAACACATTGCCTTAATGCTAAATCAGCATCCAGTCGTTGCTGATAAGTGCCACCGCGCCAATAGGCTTTATCATGGGCAGTGCAACAATCTAACCACAGTTTCTGTTGCTCAAAAGTACCATCAGGGAAGGCACTGCAGCCATCTGAAGTGAAAGGTTTTATTTCTTCAGCATAAACAGTAGTAAACAAGATCGAGAATAGTGTAATGGTGATAAAGCTCTTCATCATTCAAAGGTCGCAGCTTGGCTTGCTTCGCTTAAACTAACAACTTGCTGGGTAATAAACATAATTAATAAGACAGCCGCACCAAAGATGTATAAACCGGCGTGTACTTGGATGCTGGCGATAGCACCTAGTTTAACGCTGACAATTAGAATAGCAACCACCATTACATCTAACATCGCCCAGCGACCATAATCATGCATTAAATGTAGCAGTTTTTTGCGTCGTTTTGGGTGGCGTGTTGCAGGATGGAGCAGGTTAAATAATAAAATAATTTTTGCAATTGGCATAACGATACTGAACAGGGCAATAATAACAAATAGAAAAACTTGCCCTTCTATCAATAACTGCCAAACACCAGCCAAGATTGAAAGTGAATGTTTTACAACAATAAACTTACTGATCGTTAACATGGGTGCGACAAACCCTATTAGCAATAAGGCTGAGCTAACAATAAGTAACCAACGTAGTTGCTGGGCATTCAGTTGTATCATTTTAAACTAGCTCGATCTTTCTTAGAAATATAACGTGGTTTATCTGCATTCTTTTTAGATTTTGATTTGGCCTTATTCTTTTTAGATTTTGATTTGGCCTTATTCTTTTTAGATTTCGGTTCCAGCCCTTTTATCTTTGCAACCGGTAATTTTGTGTTTAAATGATATTCAATACGTTCAAGATTTTTCAAATCATGATGCTCAACCAAGTTAATGGCCGCTCCTGTTTGTTCGCCTCGACCCGTGCGTCCGATACGGTGAATATATATTTCACCTTTAAATGGAATGTCATAGTTAATCACATGGCTGATATTGGTTAAATCTAAACCCCGTGCAGCGACATCCGTTGCAACCATTACTTTTACTTGGCCAATGCGGAATTTACGTGTTTTGTCCCGTCGCACCGCTTGGTCAAAATCACCATGCATTACTTGGGCAGAAATATTACGAGATTGTAGCCAGTCAGTAAGCTCTTCAGCGCGCTCACGTTTATTACAAAAAACTAAGGCACTGCTACAGGATTCATTAGTAATGGTAGCAAGTAAAAGTGCTTGTTTATGTTCTTTGTTATCAGCGTAATAGATAGTTTGGGAGACTTGTTGTGATTTTTCATTGGCGGCATTAATTTGAATAATCTCAGCATCGTGTAATAATTCTTCTGCAAAGATCTCCACACCACTGCCTGCTAATGTAGCCGAGAATAAACAGGCTTGAAAGCCATCTGAAATAGTCGCTAATAAGGCTAACACATCGGGGCCTTGCCCCATATCTAACATGCGATCAGCTTCATCAATAATAACCAACTCTATTTCAGATAAATCGATTATTTCATCAGCTACCAAGTTTAACAAACGCCCCGGCGTGGCGATGATAATGTCACAGGCTTGTTGGGCATAATTAGCTTGTTTAGCTTGTGAAAAACCACCGGTGACAATAGCCGTATTGACCTTTATATTTTTAGCTAATTGAGTCACCACATGCTGGATCTGAAATGCGAGTTCGCGAGTTGGTGCTAATATTAATATTTTAGGATCAGGGCTATTATTAGGTTCGTCAATTAATTGCTGTAAAGCAGGAAGTACAAATGCGGCAGTTTTGCCAGTGCCTGTTGCCGCCCCAGCTAATACATCCTTACCTTCAAGAATGAAGGGAATGGTTGCTTTCTGGATTTCTGTGGGTGAGACAAACTTAATTGAAGTAAGCGCATCAAGTAGCTTGTCATCAAGCATTAAATCATTAAATGTCATTGGGTTTCTTTAATTGTATAGGCCGTGATATAGCCGGAGTTCATCATGGGAATGATGACTAGCTTTTGTTCGGGTAAAACGGTGAGATCGGCACTACCTTGACCTAGAGTCACTAGGGTTTCACTGATACCTACAGGTGAAATATGTAATAGTGTTCCTGCCATCCAATCGGTCGCATAATAATTGCCATTGTTATCACTTTCAAGGCCGTCGAGGTTACCTACGGGGGACTTATCGCCAAGGCTCTGAATTTCTTTAGTAGCAATGTTTATGGTTTTAATATGACCCGGAATAGCTGTTGCAAAACCATCGGTCATATTGCCCCAACTAGCGACACGTAGCTGATTGCCTTCAACTAATAAGCCGTTAGGTACTTCAAGTTGTTCAGATTGAAACCATAGTTCAAATTTGCCGTCGCTAAGGCGATAAATTGAATTGGTCAAAAATCCTGAGACATAAATATTGCCGTTATTATCAGTTTCTACATCGTTTAAAAACTTAGCGTTTGGCGCTGAATAGCGCTGGATAATTTTGCTACTCGATAGATCAATAACAAGCAATTCATTGATGTCGGCCACATAAAGTTTGTCAGCAAAAATAGCTAGGCCTTTGGGTGCGTTTAAGCCATCAATAAAATGTTGAGAAATAATTTCTCCGGTAAGTGAGAGCGTAGAAATATAGCCATTACCATCTGCTTCCATTGGATTTCCGTTAACATTTGATACATATAATTGTTTACGTTTGGCATCATAAACAACAGATTCAGGTTGTTTCAGCACGGCTTTTGATTGCCATGCGGGCATTAAAATAGGTGGGTTAGCAAAGGATAGAAGAGGCAAAAATAGTGTAAACAACAGTAACAAATATTTCATAATAGATGGCCGATAGAATATGAAGGTATTCAATGATACCAGCATCAGCTTTGACTCGCTAAAATAGAGTGAATAATAAGCAGATAATGGGCGATTTTCCGCTACTTAGGCCTTTAAAACCAATAAACTGCCAACGACCATAACTAAGCTGGCGGCAAGTCGACGCAACAAATGTTTTTCTTTAAAGATGTGATAGCCTAAAAATACTTGCAACACCATGCCAAGCTGGAATAATGCCAGCGAATAAGCAATGAGTAATTTTGAAAAAACCAGCATGGTCATATATTGCATTAAGAATATTAAAATACCCAAATAAAGAAATTGATAAATATGGTGTTTAGATTGTTGGTAATCTTTTACAAAATTGTCTTTTAAGAAAAGCGTATGGGCGATAATAGCTAGAGGAAAGCCGATCAAACACCACAAGACGGTAGTGGATAAGGGATTGCCTGCAATGACAGCATTTTTGAGTGGTAAGGTGCCGATTGAGAATAATAAAATCGATAAAAAACGATATTGTACGCCGCGATCTGATAATAAGTTTAATAATCGCTTAGCACTAAATTGGGTATCAGCAGGAAATAGAAAGTAACTACCAATAACAATAATAGCTATGCCAATAAAACCTTGTGTGTTTGGTATCTCACCCAAAAACAATATAGCTAAAAGCATTGATATAACGACTTTATAAGCGTTCAAAGGCCCAAAAATAGATAGATCTGTTTTTGATAATGACATAACTAAAAATAAGGTGCCGGCCATATCTAATAAGGCGGCAAAAAAGATATTTAACCAAAAAATTTTGCTAAGTTCAGCCAAGCTAAAAGTCCATAGTAATGGCACACAAATTACGCTGAGTACCAAATAGGATGACATCACAATAAAAAACGGATGTAGACCGAGGTGGGTTAATTTTTTTTGAAAAACATTGGCGAAGGATGAAAATAATAATCGACCAATAACGACGATTATTTCCATTTAGTTGTAATGGTCTAAGTGATTGAGTAGTTGTTTAAATTTTTGTTCTACTTTTTTCAAAGTATGCACCGCATCATCAAAGTGTCCATCAATATAAGAGTGAATAGCATGTTCACCTATTTCATATAAATCATCGTGTAGTTGGTGAATATCATCTAACCACTGCTTGCTAAATAATGTGTCTTTTTTTAGCTGATCTATCCAAACGCCTAAGTGGCAAAGTGGAATTGTTTTTGTTTGTTTTGTGGTGTCTGGTGATTGGATAATGTCTTTAATGGTATTGAACCATTTTTCTGTGGTAAGCCTAATAAACTTAATTTTTATTTGTTGTTCGGTATGCGACTTTTTACCACAGTTGAGCCAGCTTTGATTAGGTGAGTATTCTGCTAGCCATGTGGGTAGATCGTTCGCAGGCATAGGTCGGGAAATACCATAACCTTGTGCCTCATCACATCCCATAGCAAGCAACATTAATCCATGATTTGTTGTTTCAACACCTTCGGCAATTACTTCGCGGTTAAACGCCTCGGCTAAACCAACAACACCGTCGATAATAGCAAAATCACTAGGATCATCTAATAAATCACGAACAAAAGAGCGATCTATTTTTATTGTTTGAGCGGATAAATTACGTAAATGTGTCAGTGAAGAATAACCTGTGCCAAAGTCATCAAGCGCAACGCTTACTCCTAAGTCAATTTGACATTTATTGACAGTGGAACTGATAGTTTGTAGATCGCCTAATGCGCTACTTTCTAAGATTTCTAGCTGAAGATACTGTGGATCTACATTAGGGTGTTGGGCCAAGCTATTTTTAAGATAAGTTATAAAAGCTGTTGATTGTAAATGATATGAAGAAATGTTTACGCTCACTTCAATAACAATGCCTTGCGCAAACCATTTATCCATTTGTGACAAGGCTTTTTCAATAACCCATTCGCCGATTTCAATTTCTAAATTACTATTTTCGGCAGCAGGCAAAAAATCAAGCGGAAATAACATGCCTTGTTTGGGATGTTGCCAGCGTATTAGTGCCTCCACACCAAATACTTCACCTGTTTTCATATTGACTTTTGGTTGATAGTGCAAACAAAACTGATTATATTCAATTGCGCGCTGCAGTTCTTTAAGTTGTTGCTGTTGATTGCTTTTTTGCCGATCGTCTAATGTATCATATAATTGATATTGATTTCTACCTGCTTGTTTTGCTTGATACATTGCATGATCAGCATGGCGGGTGAGTGTATCTATATCACCATCATCGAGAGGATATAAAGTGACCCCAATTGAGGCACTAATGGTGTGAGTTGAATTATTATTATGATAAGGTTCAGCTACGGATTGAAGAATTCGACT
>CAYSGK010000146.1:0-5392 GCA_964430395.1 uncultured Methylophaga sp. | reverse complement strand
TCAAACCGCTCAGCAAACTCATCCATGGTAAACGTATGATTCTGCGTACCATGCTGTTCGATTTTAATGGCACCTAATAAAGAAGCAATTCGACCTGTAGTTTCCCAATCTTTGCCGTGCATAATGCCGTGTAATAAACCGGCGCGATAGGCATCACCACAGCCGGTTGGATCGGCTAGTTTGTCTACTGGTGCACTTGGGATATCTAGGCGATCACCATTGGTGTAGATATGTGACCCTTCTCCACCACGGGTGATGATTAGGGCTTCTACGTGTTCGGCGATTTCATGGGGTGATAAGCCCGTTCTATCTTGGAATAATTGGGCTTCATAATCATTTAAGGTGATATACGTGGCTTGTTTAGCGAAGTTTACTAAATCATCACCATCAAACATGGGTAGGCCTTGACCGGGATCGAAGATGAAGGGGATGCCTGCTTCATGAAGTTGTTGGGCGTGTTGGATCATGCCATCACGGCCATCGGGTGAGACAATGGCTAGGCTGATATCTTTAGCTTCATTAATCGATATTTCATGTGCTAAATTCATTGCGCCTGGGTGGAATGCAGTGATTTGATTATCATCCATATCGGTGGTGATAAAGGCTTGGGCGGTATAACTGCCTTCTTTAACATGAACATGACGACGGTTGATATTGTGTTTATCCATCCAGGTGGCATAGCTGGTAAAGTCACTACCTACTGTACCCATTGGGATAGGTTCATCACCTAATAACTTTAGATTGTAGGCAATATTACCGGCACAACCACCAAATTCACGGCGTAAATTGGGTACTAGAAATGACACATTTAGCATATGCACTTTATCAGGCAAGATGTGATTTTTGAATTGATCGGGGAACACCATAATAGTGTCGTAAGCAAATGAGCCACAAATTAATGCTGACATAATATTATCCTTCTAGTTTTAACTGAGTTGTATCGGCTGTGATGGATAGTTTACCATCAACAAAGCGTTTTAAGTGATGGCCGACTATTTCATTACGCCAACCTTGTAGGATTGGGAGATCTGTTTCGCCACTGACCATACGTTCAATTTCTTTGCGTGATGCAACAGCTACTGGGGCGATGGATTGTTCATCACATAATTTTCTCACCAACGCCATTAATGCATCCACAATGGCATTTTGCTGTTGTGATAATGGCTGTATTTTTTTCAATACAGGCCATTGCTCTTTGGGCAGTGATTTAGCCTGTTTAATTTCTGCTAACAGTGTCTCTCCATAGCGACCAATTGTATTGGCTTCTAAGCCTCGGACCATACTGAATTTGTCCATCGTTTCTGGGGCTAATTTAGCAAGATCAAGTAACACATCATCTTTTAAAATCCAACGCCGAGGACGGTTGGATTTAATCGCTCGCTGTTCTCGCCATGCGGCTAGTTGTTTTAGAATAGCAAGTTGAATACCTTTTAAACGGCCAAAGCCTTTTACTTTACGCCAAATATTCTCAGGGTCGGGTTTATAAGTATCAATATTTGTGATGTTGGCAAAATCATCTTCTAACCAATGGATTCGATTTTTATCTTCTAACTGTTGCAGAAGTAACTTATACACATCACGTAAATAACGCACATCATCAGCGGCATAAGTGATTTGAGCAGGATCAAGTGGACGTTTTGTCCAATCAGTACGTGAATGCGCTTTATCCAGCGTCACATTGAGACATTGTTGAACTAAGTTGCCGTAGCCAATTTGATCGCCATAACCTAAAACAGTTGCTGCGATTTGGGTGTCAAATACATTATTAGGAAGCTCGCTACGCAACATATAAAATAACTCAAGATCTTGGCGTGCAGCATGAAATACGATTGTAATTTCAGGATTGTAGAGAATATCTAATAGTGGTGATAAATCTTCTAATGCTAGCGGATCAATGCAGGCAATATATTGTTCGCTAGCGACTTGAACCAAACACAGTTGCGGATAATAGGTTTTTTCACGTAAAAACTCGGTATCAACGGTTAGCCATGAGCTGTTAGCTATTTGTTGGCAAAAAATGGCTAGTTCAGCCTCGGTATCAATATATTGAACGGTCATTAGGTTTAAAGGCTGTGTAAGAAAAACGTACAGTATAACGCCTTTTTATTGTTCTTCTAACAGCTTAACTTGAGAAATAACATCTGAAATTGCATCAATAATAATTTTGGGTTCATCATGGGGAATATTGTGGCCACTGTGATTAGCAAAAAGGTGCTGACTATAAGGCGATAATCGCGTTAAATCTTCTTGCATTTCAATCCAAATTTTTTCACGCTTTCGTAGCTCCTCATTGCCTGACCACTCTGGCATGCCACGACTGATAACTATTAGTGGTACAGTTGGAATGCTACCATTTAGCTGAACTTGACGAGAGCTGGTGTAAAGTCCGGTAATTTCATAGCCTGCAGCGCGAAAAGCGTGGTCACGCAGCACTTGAGGTTTTGCATTAGGGTTATTGTTTTTAGCAGGCGCAGGTTGAGAAATAATAATATTTCCTCGCCCTTTATAAGGGGCAGGTAATTTAATATGCAGGCGATCATATTGTAGCTCATGAGAGGCATCGACTAATATTAAGCCAGCAATACTTTTAGGATAAAAATTTGCAAATAATCGCATATTGTAACCACCAAATGAATGACCGACTAAAATATAAGGCGGTTTAAGATGTGCTGCATTAAGTAGGAGATGTAGTTCATAGGCGATGCGTCTACTGGTGCGGGGCCTTGGGCCGTAATCGCTCCAGCCATATCCGGCACGATCATAAATACAGGTATGCGTTGTTTTTGCAGATTGTTTTAACAGTGATTGCCAATCGGTAGAATCTTCACCTAATCCTGCATCCATGATAACCGTTGGCTCACCTTTTCCAAGACATTGAATATGTAAACTATACCCTCCAATATCATAGCGATCACCGGGAATAGGAGGCATCTCTGCTGCAAAAGAGAGCGATTGGAATCCAAAAAGAAAGGTAATCAGAGAATAAAAACGCATATTCAACCTTGTTATTAACAGTAGTATGTTGACGCATTTAGCTGATAAAAGTTTCATAGTTTACTTGAGAACGGGATAAGGATAGCTAGAAAACCTATAATATACAATAACATAGTCATAAACAGGGGTACTGGATAACTGTGCTTATCTCATTTTTAGGTTGGTTAATAGATTTCTTAAGATAGCCGGCTTATTTTTTCTGCTATATCTACTAATGCAAAAGGCCAATCAAGTTCGCTATTGTCTGGAAACCTTATTACGGGAATACGAATTCCATATCGGCTAACCAGATCATCGTCATCACCTATCTCAATATGTTCAACCATAACATCCACTTTAGCTAAGATATCTTCAGCAAGCTGACAAAGATGACAAGCTGCAGTTGTATAGAGTTGAACGTGAATCATTTTTCTAATAATCGGGGCATTAATTCAACAAAATTACAGGGGCGATGACGGTGGTCAAGTTGGTCTTTTAAAATATCGTCCCATGCTGTTTTACAGGCGCCCGATGAGCCGGGCAAACAAAAGATAAATGTACCATTCGCAACGCCGCCGATAGCACGTGATTGAATGGTCGATGTGCGGATATCTTGATACGATATTTGGCGAAATAACTCACCAAATCCAATGATTTCTTTATCTAACAAAACACTAACTGCTTCTGGTGTACCATCACGCCCTGTTAAGCCTGTTCCACCTGTGGTGATAATTGCCTGAATATCAGGATCGGCTATCCAATGTGAAATAATGGCGCGAATTTGATACATATCATCACGAACAATTTGTTGGTCAGATACAAGGTGATTTTCTGCTAAAACACGCTCGCGGAGAACTTTTCCTGATGTATCAGTCTCTAATGTACGTGTATCTGATATAGTAAGTAGAGCAACGTTCACTGGGATAAATTCTTTTTCCATGATATAAGTCTCGCTTATTAATAATAAACGATAGTATAGTCGTCCTTATTCGAACAGAGGAGCTTAAAATGAAGAAAATAGTGATCATCGCCACAATGGCCACCTTAATGACAGCTTGTACAACAATGGATGATCCCAATAGGAAAGCTAAAATTGGAGCTGCAGTAGGCGCAGCAGCGGGTGCAGTAGCGGGTTATGCAGTTGAAGGCGATGCAGGTGGGGCAGCGGTAGGCGCTGTTGTGGGTGCAGCGGCAGGTGGCGGCATTGGTTATTATATGGATAATCAGCAAAAAGAAATGGAAGCGGCTTTAGCGGAAGAACAAGCGCGCCATAATATAGAAGTGAAACGCTTACAGGATGAAACCTTAAAAATTGATATCTCTAGCGAAATTTCATTTGACTTTGGTAGTGCGGAATTGAAGCCTGCTTTTATGCCAACATTGGAAAAAGTATCGGGGATTCTTGTTCGGTACCCTAAAACTGTAATTCATGTGGTTGGACATACCGACAGCGTTGGCTCAGAGAGTTATAATATGGATTTATCACGTCATCGTGCTCAATCTGTAATCAACTATTTTGTATTACAAGATATTTCTCACAGTCGCTTAGTGACAGTGGGACGAGGCGAGACAGAACCACGAGCCAGTAACGATACGGAAGCTGGTCGCCAATTAAATCGTCGAGTAGAAATATATGTCAAACCCGTCATCGAAGGACAAGAATCACAAGCATATGAAACGCCGCAGGGCAGCCAAATCTGATTCACCTTCTGCACAAAATGATCTGATTTTTGGTTTACATGCGATACAGGCTGCGCTCGATGTGCCTGTGTCGCGGATCAAAGAAATTTGGCTGGCAGATGAACGGCACGATGCACGTATTAGTGCCATTATTGCTGGCGCCGAAAAACATGGCATTAAAATTCAGAAAGTAGCACGAGAAGAGCTTGATGAAATGCTGCCTGATGTACAACATCAAGGCGCTATAGCCAAAAGTAAACCTCTCAAAGCATTAGATGAAACAGATTTAGTTCAGTTATTAGAAAACCTAGATGAGCCCCCTTTTTTATTGATCCTAGATGGTGTGCAAGATCCGCATAATTTAGGCGCGTGTATGCGAACGGCGGAAGCAGCGGGAGCACATGCTGTTATCGCACCTAAAGATCGCGCATCAAGTCTTACTCACACCGCGTTAAAAGTATCGAGCGGCGCCGCCGAGCGTTTACCCTTTTTTCAAATTACCAATTTAGCTCGAGTATTACGCGAATTACAACATCATGGCATATGGTTGGTGGGCACATCGGGCGATAGTGATACCACAATTTTTGAAGCCGATTTAAAAGGCCCTTTAGCGATTGTCTTAGGTGCCGAAGGTCGGGGTATTCGTCGGTTAACGCGCGAAAATTGTGATCAAACAGTTTATATTCCGATGAAAGGTGGTGCGGAGAGTTTAAATGTTTCAGTAGCGGCGGGTGTTTGT
>CAYSGK010000145.1:0-5404 GCA_964430395.1 uncultured Methylophaga sp. | reverse complement strand
TAATTATCCTTCCAAAAAGGAAAGAAATTAAACCATTGCAACGGCGCTTTTTTACAATAATATTCAAGCCGTGCGGCATACGATTGTACTACCTCTGTTATCGCTTGTTGACGTTGTTTTCGAGAGAATTTGAGGTGCTCAGAAAATAACTCCACATAAATATGATACGTCACCTTTTTCTTTAAACAAAACATCACATATACCGGACATTTTAATAAACTAGCTAAGATAAAAGCACCTTGTGGCATCGGAGCATTACGACCTAAAAATTGCACATTAGAGACTCTAGCCAGACTTTCATTGCTTGGCGTTCGATCACCTGCAATAACTATAAATTCACCCTCATCGATTCTATCCGACAACACCATGGCTGTTGCAGGAGACATTTCAGTTACCTGCAACATCTTAATTCTAGGGCTAGAGTTCACCTTCTTCATCAGAGAATTAAATTTCTCTGCGTGTTGAGTGTTCACTAATACTGTCAGTCGGATACCAGGTAACTGCTGCCCTAGCGCATTACACACTTCCGCATTACCCAAATGAGATACGATAATGATACCGCCTTCTTTTTGACCGTCGAGTCGAGCTAAAATCGTTGGTGTCTCAAAAATTACATCATCCCTACTGATCTCGCCCATCCAGACAAGAAACTTATCTAACATTATTTCTCCAAACATTAAAAAGTGTTTGAATGATGTTAACGATTTTGCCTCCTCAAGTGCTAAATAAGGCTTTACTATCTTCAAGTATTGCTGTGATGCTTCCCTAGCCGACCGCCCCATCAGATAGTAATAGGCCATGACAGGCAGTAGAATAATTCGAAAACCTAAGCGCCCAAAAACACGATAAATAATCAATAAAGATTTCATCCCTAGAAGGGTTCCTGACTCCTTTGCCTTTGACCAATGGTTTTCCGATTTTGCCACGTTACGCTCTTCGCCAAATAATTCGTGGTAATCGCTTTAACATACCAAAAAATAACCTCGTATGCATCCATGAGATCCGCACGTTATCATGAAACACATCAAAATGAGAGATACCATCTATCGGGTAGCGAACTTTTGTTAATATATTTTCAATTTTGCCACCCCGCCATACCCAGCGTACGATGATCTCAGTATCAAAATCCATTCTATCACCACAAGGTTCTTGGTTTAGAAGCGTGATAATCTCGGCCAAGGGATAAAGCCTAAAGCCACACATACTGTCTTTTATCTCAAATGAAAGTGTATTTATCCACACCCAAATATGCGTTAAATAACGACTGTAATATCGCCCTTTTGGCACCGACTCATCGTATTCTGGATATCCTGCAATGACAGCATCCCTATTGTCTTGCCCTATTTTCATAAAATGAGGTAAATCAGCTAAATTATGTTGTCCATCGGCATCAACCTGCAAAGCATGTGTGTAACCTTTTTCGAATGAAAGCCTAAAGCCTGCTTTCACTGCTGCTCCTTTACCTTTATTCTCATCTAAACGTAATAACGTAACGCGCGGTGAATAACGTTTCTCCAGCCCAATCAAAACATTGCTGCACTCTCTGTCACTACCGTCATTCACCAACAAAACGGGATAGTTATGCACCAGTACATCCTGCAAGGTTTGGCGAATAGCGTGTTGATGATTATAAACAGGAATAATAACTATAGGCTTGAATTCTAGACTACTCAAAACAAATTCGCCCACTGGAATGAGATCCTTTTACAGACTGATACTTAAATACCAATTTCTTATTAAGAACATTATATTCCAAGCTAATCACAATGTCGTCATTAGGCTCAATGATCTGCAAAAACTTAATTACTTCCAACCGTTTGAATTGACCACAAATTGGCAATAATTTCCGAGCTAATTTCTCAGCCCAATATATTTGGGTCACGCCAGGCAAAATTGACCTGTTTTCAAAGTGCCCCTCAAAATAAAGTAGATCCCTCGGAACATTACATTGTATTTCTACTCGAGAGTCATCCTCATCAATATTTCTAATTTTGGGCCACTTAACAACGGGATTGTGATCGAATAGTAGCTGCAAATTTTTTAAAGGGAGTTTTCCTTGAACATTATAGGGCATTTGGTCTACAAATCGCCATCGACGAGGTAGTACCGTTGATTCAAAATGGTGAGACAGATCATTCTTAAACTGCTTAATAAATGCTCGTCTACCGAGCAACATTAACTGTGCCTCACCTTCTGCTGTGAGGAACATAACAATAGCAGTTTCCATTCGATTACGATTGAGCGTAAGTGCTTTTACTTCTTTTGCCCAGCTATTGTTCATTAATGACGTTTCCATTGCTGTCAAAGAGACGCGTTTACCTTCGACTTTTACGATAGTGTCTACCCGTCCCTTCAACTCAAACGCACCAGTCTTATCAAAAGCGACGCGATCAGATAGCACTAAGGCTTCTTGTTGCCCGAGGTAAGGAGTCGTCACACTCAACCTATCACCTAACGATGAGCTTAAGCCAACATATGGCAAAGCTTGCCACATGGCCCTCTCAACTGTTTGTTGTTGAATTCGCCAAGCTATAACCCCAGTTTCCGAGCTACCATATATTTCTCGCACAGGTGCATTAAAAAGCGTGCTGATGACAATACTATCTTGCTTTTTCAATGGAGCCGCTGATGATATTACATGCTGGCAGTGCCCGTTTAACTCAGCCCAATTTACTGTCGTATTGATTCGACTCAAATGCGATGGGCTAGAGACCACTGAAAATTTAGGATAGTAGTGGGCATGGTGGAAAATATCTTCTGAATACTCACATAATTTACGAGCAAAAGGAATTCCCGAACTGAACGGCCACAACAAACGAAATGTCATTCCATAAAGGTGCTGGTGGGAAACAGTTGTCAACACAACACCTTCTTCAGTTGGCCATTGCTTCTCTAATGTTTTCAACTCCAACTCTAGTTGGGATATTGTTTTAATTATTGCTTTGGGGTCGCCGGTCGAGCCCGATGTATAGATTTCTATAGCTACGGCATTTGGCTTTATTTTCCGCCAAGTCATAGGCTTGGGTTCAGCCTCACCATCATCAATAATTAAGCCTTCAGGAAAATCACCGATAAAGCCATCAACATGATCTCGTAATCGAGTTACTGTTCCTTCGCAATTATCACCCGGCACACAAGCAATTTTTTCCAACTGCCATAATGCCAGTAAGATCGCCAAAAATTCAAACGCGTCGGCGTGATATAGTGCCCAACGCTTTCCTTGTTTGTCTGATAAAAACCTTAGCCAACGACTTACCCGTTTCACCAAGTCTTTAGTCGTTTTAGTTTCACCCGCTTGTATCGCAACAACCTGTTTCGGTTGCTCAATCAGCCAGTTAGAAAGGGGCGTTATTCTTGCCATCTTAGTCTTGTCTTACTCGTTGTCTAACAAGCCACTCAGCCCCAGCTAATAATCCCATTAACAAATATGCAATCATGCCGTTATATAACATCCAAACCTCATCAGTAGCCCAGAGTGCGGTAGCCATCGCAACCGTTCCATTGATTAGGAAAAAGATGCTCCAAACCCATGTTACCTTACGCGTATAAATTATTGCTTTGGGCGGTAAGTCAGGCTCTTTAATTCGAGCTAACCGCTCAACAAAGCTAGTGGCTGAAAATAAACTACTGCCAAACAATACTAGGAAACCAAAATTCATCATTACAGGATAAAACTTTAACCCTAGTTGATTGCCACCGATGAACATAACGGTGATGATACCCAGCACAGTTGCTAATACTACTTTGCGCTCAGAGTGGCCATCAAGTGCAAACCATCTTATTGCTAATACAATTAATAAAATCGGCAACAATAACTTAGCGTCATACTGTTGCAAGCCCCAATAGACGGCAAAGGGATAGCATAGCGATAAAATGATTGCTATCAGCATCAACGGCTTTTTCATATTAGCCATTCATTAATTTATCAATCTGATCCACAATATCTTGAACTGTTCGCACCGACTTGAACTCATCAGGCTGAATTTTTTTGCCGGTCATTTTTCTCAATTCGATCACTAAATCAACCGCATCAATGCTATCAATATCTAACTCTTCATAAAGGTTAGATTCTAGCGTGATTTCTTTTGGATCAATTTCAAATAAATCTTCAAAAACTGTTACTATTTTTTGAAAAATTTCATCCCGATTATTCATTATTTATGTTCTCTATTATTTTGTTCGGTTTGTTTCGACTAAAGAAACCAATGCATTGACACTAGAAAAATGCTCCCGCGTATCATCTGAGTCCGATTTAAGCTTAATACCATATCCCTTCTGGATGGCTAAACCAATTTCTAAGGCGTCAATCGAGTCGAGCCCTAATCCCTCAACAAATAAGGGTTCATCATCCACTATTTCATCGGCATCAATGTCCTCCAAATCTAAGCAATCAATTATCATTTGCTTAATCTCATCATGCAACTCACTCATTTATCCAGCCCCATTATTAAAATATATCGTTAAATCTTGTGTTAGTGCTCGTGCACCTTTAGTCGAACTCAAATCGTTTATATAGGGTGCAATTCTTATTTTTTCTTTTACTCTAATCCGAAAATGCATCGGCGTATCAGGTATCTGGTACCAACGATCCTGCTTCGTTAATGTTGTCGGTACACAACTAATTAAAACAGGCGTAATATCAACAGCTGTTCGAACAGCTATATTAGCAGCGCCCCGTTTAAGCCGAATTAATTGTGAAGGTTCTGTTCGAGTCCCTTCTGGAAAGACAATCATAGCCTGATCTTTGGCAAACACCTCATTTGCTGCAGTAATCACATCTTCGGCATCGCCATCATTTATTATATATCCGGCGGCTTTAATCGGTCCT
This sequence comes from uncultured Methylophaga sp., assembly GCA_964430395.1. GTDB lineage: Bacteria > Pseudomonadota > Gammaproteobacteria > Nitrosococcales > Methylophagaceae. The sequence goes on along the minus strand of CAYSGK010000145.1, from coordinate 576 downwards.
CGCATAAAAGGATTACGTATTAACGCTGCCTTGACGATACAATTTGCATTCGGTACAAGCGAGATGAGAAAAACAACATCAAGCAATGAAGGATGATTAGCCAAAATTAACTTAGCATCTTTCAACCGTTCCACATTACTCACTTCATATGTAAGCACACCTAAAAACTTCATCATCCAGATAAATCTACCAAAAGAATAATGTATAAATTTTTGGCCTCGTTGTTCGCGACGAATTCGACCACCTGGTAAACAATACAAAATAGGTACGACGATAAGAGGTATGATAAGCCCGCCCACACCAAACATAAAAAAACTAAATGCCGTAGCAAGCCAACGCCAACCATAACGTATTTTATCTAGAAGCATTAACTTTTTGCCTTCTTATCACCCATTCACTATTATTCAATTGTACTTTCATGTTCGAATGTACTTTCATGTTCAAAGATAAGCCTGTCAATATTGACATAAAGGGTAATAATTCAGCATTAGAATCATCTGTTCTTGATGTATTTTCAGCAAACTCTTCATCTTCTATCTGTTCAATAGTGTAGGCCTCACCTTGCTCTTTTGTTAA